>PMSX01000245.1 GCA_003167495.1 Bryobacterales bacterium
CAGCGTCGATTTGCCAGCGTTCGGATAGCCGATCAAACCTACATCGGCTAACAGCTTGAGTTCGAGCTTCAGTTTGACCAGTTCGCCAGGCTTGCCTTCTTCGTGTTCAGTAGGCGCTTGATGAGTGGACGTGGCGAAACGCGCGTTACCACGGCCACCACGGCCACCTTTAGCGGCGATCCACCGGTCGTCGGGAGACGCGAAATCGAAAAGCTGTTCGCCGGTTTCGGCGTCGTAGATAACGGTGCCCACGGGAACCGGCACCTCCACATCGGCGCCGTCTTTGCCCGTGCGGTTGCTGCCTTCACCGTGGTGGCCGCGCTCGGCAGTGTGTTCGGGATTGAAGCGGAAATGCAGCAGCGTGTNNCGTTGCCGCCGTCGCCGGCTTTTGCGGTAATCAGGACCTCATCGATAAACAACACAAAGGACTCCAAACGGGCAGAGCAAGCGCCAATAGAAAAAGGCGGCTGCGTGAGCCGCCCTTCGAAAAAGAAGAGAAACTAGTTTTGAGCGGCGATGATGTTGACGAACTTGCCCATGCGCCCGCGATCGCGGAATTCAACGGTGCCGGGAACGGTGGCAAACAGCGTATCGTCTTTACCCAAACCGACGTTCTTGCCGGGCTTGTAGCGGGTGCCGCGCTGGCGCACGATGATAGACCCGCCGGTGACGAACTCGCCTGAGAACACTTTGACGCCGAGCCGCTGGGAATTAGAATCGCGGCCGTTTTTCGAACTGCCTAAGCCTTTTTTATGTGCCATCTAAGCTAAAATCTCCTCTACCGCGACGCGGGTATAATTCTGGCGGTGGCCAATTGTCTTCTTGTACTGTTTTTTGCGCTTGAACTTGAAGACGATGACCTTATCGCCGCGACCATGCTCGGCGATTTTGCCGCGCACGCGCGCCGACTTTAAGGAATCGCCCAAAACCAGCTCGTTCGCCTCGTTGGAAATGGCCAAAACGCGATCAAATTCGACAGCCGCACCGATGTCGCCGGCGATAGTGTCTACTTCTATGGTTTGTCCAGGCATCACCCGATACTGCTTGCCGCCTGTTTCAATTACTGCATACATAACTTTGCCTAAATGCCTTTGGTTGGTTTTACTTTCCAGGGGAGGAAGGGCCTAAAGTGCTGAAACAAAGCACAAGGCACGCGAACAGCCACTAGCTGGAAGACAACTCTATGATTATACATGAACTGCGTTCAAAAGGGGCGGCAGAATTGGGCCAGTGTGTTCGCCGCCGAGCCTAGCCTGCGAAAGTTAGGTTAAGGCAACCTATTTGGCGCTAGCGAGAAAGCCTCCCTGCCCGCCCCGGTAAGAATCGCGTCACTCTGTGGCGTATGGATACGGCTGCATAAGACATCACGGTAATGACGTTCCAGGGCATTTTCGCGGCTTAGACCGTGATTTCCGGTTAATTCTAACGCGCTCTCCACGGCTTTGATCGCATTGCCCGTCACTATGTACTTCAACAAATTCGATTCCGCCGGAGGGCGGGGCGCATTCGCGTCGGCCGCCGTGTGGCGTGATCCAGAAGGACAGAGCTCTCCCAGAGAAGTGCTTCACTGCGTCCGACCGCCTCCTGAAATCGCGGCAAGCTTGCCAGCGGTGCACCCAAATTGCTGGGGACTCGGTTTTGCAGAAACTGCAGAAGCCAAGCATGTGCGGCTCGTCCAATCGCATCGTACAGCGCGCTCAGTAGGACAGCGCTCCACGCTTGATGGAATGCGGAGACCGTAGCAGCCCATTCTTCCGGCAAACGCAGATCGACTGCATGATCGGTTGGGATCGATACGTCTTCGAAAATAACCTCATGACTGCCACTGGCCCGCAATCCCAAGTGGTCCCACGATTCGACAATACGGATTCCCGGCGTGTCGCGATGAATCAGGAAGAAGCCTGTTCTGGCGGGTTCTTCGTCGGACCGTCCCCACACACCCAGCCAAGTCAAAACAGGAATGCCGGTGGAATAAAGTTTGTGGCCGGAAAGAATCCAACCTTTTTCCGTGCGGCGGCCGATGGTTGCGGGCAATCCGCCGCGGGACGGCGTGCCCAATTCAGGCTCTACGCGCAGCGCGTTAGTCAGTGCGCCTCGGTGTACGGCGTCGCTCTGGACACGCTCGCGCAAGTGACACGGCCGGCGACCGCTCTCTGCAATACCCATGTGGAACAGGTATTGCAGGGTGAGCACCAAAGCAGTCGAAGGTTCCACGCCGGCAATCCCCGCAACGATGCGGCGCGCCGTTTCAAGACTCGCACCACCACCCCCGGCTGCCTTGGGCACAATCGCCGCAAGAAGACCGGCTTCCTGTAGAGCCACAAAGTTTTCAAACGGGAATGTCCCGTCCCGGTCGTGCTCAGCGGCGCGCTCGGAGAATTTCTCAATCAGGGTCTTCAGCACCTCGTCGAGAGACTGCGCAGAGCGGAAGACCGATTGTTGGAATGTTGTTGCCACGTCTAATCGCCAGTCTTGCCGCAATTGTGAATCGGATCTACCCAAACAACGGGACTTGGCTCTTCAACCGGGTCGATATCGAGGTTTACCACAACGGCCTCGTTATCGCTTCGGACAAGGACGCATTCCAGCGACTCGTCCGGGGAGGCATTGATTTCCTGGTGGGGCACATAAGGAGGCACAAAGATAAAATCGCCGGGCCCCGCTTCGGCAACATACTCCAACCGGTCTCCCCAACGCATGCGAGCCTTGCCACGCACCACATAAATTACGCTTTCAAGCGGTCCGTGATGGTGCCCGCCAGTCTTCGCGTTGGGATGAATGCTGACGGTTCCGGCCCAAATTTTTTGCGCACCTACGCGCGCGTGATTAATCGCCGCAGCCCGATTCATGCCCGGGGTTTGTGCGGTATTCGGGTCGAGCGAGTTTGCCGGAATCACTTTCACTCCGTTCAGCTTCCAATCGATCTTCTCGCTGCTCATCGGCTTCTCCTATTTGTTGAATGAACGGTCGAACGCGTCCGCAACCTGAAACCTATGCTGGATAACCGGCGCGTGCATAAGGTCGATCACATTCCGAAGTTGGAATTCCCGTGGCCTCGACGTGCCCGTCTTGCGGGTTTTCCTTGGAATATAGATCATGAGGTGGCCGCGGCAAAGTTCACGCTTTCGGCTGGCTGCCGCCGGCTTTCCTCATCGCGCACCAGAGGAATTAATTCCGCGCCATATTCCAAGGCGTCCTCAAGAGGGTCGAATCCACGAATGAGAAAGGTCGATACACCAAGTTCGTAATATTCCCGCAGTGACTCCGCCACCTGTTCGGCCGTCCCCACTAAAGCCGTAGTGTTTCCCTTGGCTCCGGTCAACCGAGTCACTGCCGTGAATAAGCGTTTGTCGACGATATCGCCTCGCGCTGCCGCCGCTAGGAGACGCTGAGAGCCGACGTTGGTAGGAGCGATCGCATTTGTCCCGAGAGCGGCTTGTCCACCAAAGCGTTCCGTTGTTTCAGCAATCGACCGCGCCCGGCGCCAAGCCTTGTCCTCAGTCCGCGCCAAAATAGGCCGAAACGAGAGACTGAAACGGATCGTCCCCGGGTCTCGTCCCTGGCGTTCCGCGGAGGCTTTCACTTTTGCCACCGTGTCGCGAACTTGTTCTTTGGTCTCGCCCCAAAAAGCGTAAATATCGGCGTGCCGGCCGGCCACATCAATCGCCGCGTCGGATGAGCCGCCAAAGTAGATCGGCGGATACGGCTTCTGTACCGGCTTGACCGAAGAGAAAGCCCCACGAAAGCGATAATACTTACCTTCGTGATCAACCGGAGCAGCGCTTGTCCAAATCTGTTTCAGAATCTGAATGTATTCGTCGGTCCGGGCATAACGCCCGTCGTGGTTCAAGTAGTCGCCGTCACGCTGCTGCTCTTTGTCGTCCCCGCCAGAGATTACATGGATAGCCACTCGTCCCCCACTCAACTGATCAAGAGTGGCAAATGTTCTGGCGGCCAGCGTTGGAGCAACAAATCCGGGACGGTGCGCGAGCATCAGGCCAATTCGCTTTGTTGACGAAGCCGCGTAGGCGCCAATCAAAATGGCGTCGGCGTCTGTCGAGTAATAAGGCACCAAGATACGGTCAAACCCCGCTTCTTCGTGTGCCTGTGCAAACCGCCGGACATAGTCGCCGTCCACAGCGGGGCTTTGTGCCGGATGAATCTCCGAGACTTTTCGCGCTGAGATCATCCCAATGAACTGCACGCTCATAACTTTCCTCCAGCTAACCTTTCGTTTCCAATAATCGCGACAGAATGCGCGCCTCAATCCCACCCAGTTCCGCATCTCCCAATGGACGTGGCCGGACGTGATGGATCGGATGGATGAGCGTCACATTTCCTTCTTCGAGCAGTACAACTCGGTCCGCCAGCATAACGGCTTCTGTCACATCGTGAGTCACTAGAATGGCCGTGAAGCGTTGACGCAGCCAAACTCTTTCAAGAAGTTGCTGCATTTCCAATCTTGTCAGTGCGTCCAGCGCGCCAAGTGGTTCATCCAGCAACAGCACTTGCGGGTGTGACATGAGAGCCCTGGTGAGCGCGACCCGTTGTTTCTGACCTCCGGAAAGCACAGAAGGCCATTCTTGCGCGCGCGTAGCGAGCCCAACATCTTCCAGTGCACTGAGCGCTTTGGGTTCCCAGTTACCCCGCGCGCCGATACCGACGTTTTCTAAGACGCGTTTCCACGGGAGGAGTCGCGGGTCTTGAAACATCATCCTGACGCCTGATGATGAAAAGGGGTTCTCCAGCCGGCCTACAGCGATTGTCCCTGAGTCCTGCGAATCCAGTCCGGCAATCAGACGCAGCAGAGTGCTCTTGCCGCAGCCGCTTCTGCCAACAATTGCCAGAAATTCACCAGGCCTGACCGTGAGTGTTAACCCTTTCAAAACTTTCTGTGCGCCAAACGCTTTGGAGATGTCCGACAACCGGATCTCTGCGCCTATTGACTGGGTCAGTTCTTGAACTGTGCTTGCCGCTTCTGTTTGTGCGCTCATGCCGGTCCTTGGAAGGCCGGATGCCAGGCAAGACAACGCCGCTCAAGAACCGCCGTGGAAACATCGGCAAGCTTTCCGAGCAACGCATAGATGATGATTCCGACAACAATAATGTCGGTTTGCAGGAATTCGCGAGCTGCGCTGAGCCCGTACACGCGGCCCATTTCTATCAGTCCGGGATCCACGGTTCGAATGCCGTGATAGGTGTTCAGGTAGATAGGGAAGAAAACACCGAGTCCCACTAAGAATAACTTCGAGCCTTCGTCGATGCCGAACCACAGAATACAAAGCGGAATGAGTGCCAGTTGCGGTATGTTCCTGATCATCTGAAGAGTGCTGTTTAGCTGGCGAGCAGAAACGGAAGATAAGCCATTCAACAGACCAAAGACGAAACCCACAGAGCCACCCGCGACAAATCCTGCAGCCGCTCGTGCGGTGCTGACGGCAATGTGCCGGAAAATCTCGCCGGACCGAATCAGCTTTACGGCGGCCTCTAAAACCTGCGTAGGAGCGGGCAGAATGCGAGTGGACATGAAGCCCAGTTGCGACAAGATTTGCCAAACGGCCAGGATCAAACCGGGGACCACCCACGGGAGCGCTTGGCGAACATAACGATTTTGACCAGTTAAGAGAGCCACTGTGGGACGCCGGGACGTCGTTTTTGATAGCGCTAGGATAGCCCTATAACTGATAGATTATAGGGTGTTTGTCGTGGAATTGTCAACCTATCGAGATTTTCCACAGATTGCATGACAGTGACCACCCTTCGCGTATGCGTAACGCGGCGATTGGATTCGTTAACGAATACCACGTATTAACTTATTGAACGCAGAGGTCGATGCTGAGGCAGGGAACTTTGACATTGAGGAGCGAGCCGAAGGTTTTCAGAGCAATGCTGGAGTTCAGGAAGCAATTGAGGAATACGCTATGGACAGGGCTAGAGAAAAGCTTTGCGGCCTTGGATTCCACAACTTCAAGAACACCTCCGCTTGGGCTTGCTACGACTACAGTTGCGAATTTGAAGAGAATCTTTACTACGTGGAAGTTCAAGGTACGCAAACCTCGGGCCCGTCAATAATTCTGACGAAGAATGAAGTCAGCAATATTCAAAAACTTCGATTGTTGTAATTGTTCACGACGTGAGAATCGATGCTGAAAAACCCCCAACGGCGGGATAACGTGCGTCATCCGCCCGTGGAGTCTTGAGGCCGGAGTGTTGGAACCGATCCAATACACTTGGAGGCCTGATTCGCTTTTTCGAGGTTCGCTCTGGTGAGGTCCGCCCTGCAAAGAATCGGTAACCTCAGTTCGCTCCATCAAGGTTGGCACCGCTGATGTCCGCACTCATGAGGCCGCATGCACTTTACCCTTCGACGCCACAATCCTGCCGCGATCAGCGTCAGTCCGCAAAACGAATATGTGACAGGCTCAGGTGCGATCGCCGGAGGATTTGAGGGCACACTCGAAACGAGTTGAAGAATAGGGAAATTCGGCGTTGATGCATCCCCTACCCCGATCGTGTTTCCGATCCCGGCGAAGTTGCCGCCCGCTCCGCAGAGCCCAAAAGCCGCTGCTGCGCCGACGCAGACATTCTGAGCGAGACCGGGGGTTTGCGCGTAGAAGTCGAGCGAACTATTCGGCCCATCGGAAGCCGGTAGGACAGAAAAGAGCTGGAGGTCCGTTAGATAGAAAAGGCCAGTCGCTTCGCCTACGGAGGTGGGAACGGTGAAGGTGGCATTGAAGGCGGAAAGATCGCCCAGCTCGATGTATCCGTTAGCCTCAACTGTTCCGGTAAATGAACCGGTCAGCGTGCCGCCTCCGGTGTAACCACTTTCCGTGAACGAAAACGTATCGATCGCAGATCCCTTGGCGATTGCCGGCCCCATCATCATTCCGATCAAGATGGCCGCGGCGCAGAGGTTGTTTGTGAAGGTGAGTTTCATGTTCGTTGGTTCTCACCATGGAAGCGATGTCCGCCAGAGATTTCCTTCAGCTGCCTTCAACTTTGTGGTCACAAGTTTCTCTGTAGCAACGGTTAGAACGATTCAAGCGAAAATGCGACTAATGTCTTAATCTTTCAATGCTGACTTCGCATTTTCAGATACTTACCAAACTGTTCCACGACGCATTCTAGAAAAGTAAGCGTATCCCTTCAACCATTTTGCTATCCAGTCGCTCCAATGTAAATCATTGATAACAAACGTAGAGTTGACAAACATTAAAATGAAGGTAGGTTCTTCGCCTTGGTTTAGCGGGCGGCAATCTCTCAGTGAATGTTCTTCCCGCAGTCCACGTTGCTGGTTTCTCCGGTGATGCATCCGGCGAGGCCAAAAAAAACGCGGCGCCCACAAGGTCTCCCGCCTGTTCAATCCCTCTTGAGCGCCCGCTGGTAATTTCGTCTGCATTCAGAGATCGCGTTTGCATGTCTTTTTGCGACACAGTCCGCCATTCAAGGACCATGCCGTTCACCGGGTTGCTAGCTTGCGTGGCGCTTTACTCAATCTCAAACGCTAAATCGTCACACCACCCTGCGGACGAGCCAAACAACCAGGCAAATCACAATAATGGTTCCAACCAGTCCTAAACCGAGCATTTCATTTCTCCTTTGATAGCGACATTCGTCAATTTTCTTCTAAGGCATGAGAAGGGCCGAACGTTGCTGGCCGAATTATTCTAAGGCGGCTCACAGCCAAACGCCCAAAACGCGGGCACGGTGCTCAATTCAGGCCTTAGGCTCGTAACCATATATGGTCATGTGACCAAGTGTGGTTACGGAAGGGAACGAATTCTGACGGGGTGGCGGGCAGACTTCCGGTAACGGCACCTTGGTCCTCTGACGAGAAAATCACCTCCGCACTCGTGAAGTTCGAGATCGTGACCGCATTGGCCGGCGGTCCCCTCCGTTGGTTATATCGAACAGCATGTCGGCTCGTAGGCCCATGTAAGCTGACGTGTCGATCGAGATCTGGGACTCCGCGTTGAGCCAGGGAGCGGCCGAAGCGGGGATGATGACCGCGAGCGTGCCGACTATAAGCCGACTGGGAACGGGCAATCGACGGCTAACCGCTGAGGGCGCCTAGATGGCCCAGCTGCTGAAACATCCCCAGGTCGTCCCGCACGGCAAAGGTGCTCGATGATTTTCCCCTCCTTCAGCCGAAAACGGTGAGTGTGCTTCACCTTGAATGTCTTGCCGTTGGTAACCAGAGTTAGTCCCCAAAAAGCCGGAATCAGTAGTGGAAATTCTCCCAGATGTGTTCCTTGAAATGACGCTTCGCACATCACCAGATCGCCTTCCGCTACTATGAAATCCACTGTAAAGCGCAAGTCCGGGAACGCAGTCCGCCAAACCTGAACGATGTGTTTCACGATGGGTCGAGAATCCTTATGCTGCTGGCGAAAGTTCATGAAGTCCTGAGCGAAGAAATCTTCCACCCTATCGACTTGGCCGTTGTTCCATAGCTCCTCGAAATGACGGAGAACACAGGCCTTGTTTTCATCAACCACATACGATCCCCCGGGCCATTATAGAGGAGCGGCACCTGCCCATCGAAAAGCGGCCCCTCCAATAAACCGCCTCAACCTAACCCAAATCGCGATGAACTAAACCGCTAACGCGGTACCTTCAGCAACCGGAGACTAAGAGACGTTCTGATCTGGTGCGTCCTCGGGCAGCGTAGACGGCAGAGGGGAAGCGAAGTGGCGAAGTGCGAGTTTCCTAGATTAAGAGAACGGTTATTTGGCCGTAACCGCATCCCATCTTAGGAATGTCCATGACACCGCTCAGACAACGGTTTATCGAGGATAACTACGCAACCTCGCACCCACCACACAACGAAGTTACCTCCATTACACCGTGGAGTTCGCGAAATTCTACAACTGCAGTCCGGAGAAGCTGGATCTGGTGTGTGGCACTGGTGCTGGATATGCCAGGGCAGCGGGAATCCGTGTTGTTCGTGGACGTTTCTTTACGGAGGATGATTTCCTCCAATCGAACACCCTCGCCGTCATTAACGAGGCAGCTGCGCGGGCTTATTTGCCGGGCGAAGATCCGATTGGCAAACAGATCATCGGAGGTCCACAGCGTCAATGGAAGACAATTGTCGGTGTTGTTTCCGACACAAAGAAGAGTGGGCTTGACGCGCTGCCTGAGCCACAGGCATTCGTGAACGGCCCGGTCTGGCCTGCCGCGCCGCAGTTGCAATTGATCGTGCGGAGCGTTAGCGATCAACGCGCATTTGACTCGGCGATGGCGAAAGAAGTTCGGGCGTTCGATCAGGGGCTAGTGGTGAATTTCGAATCTCTCGACCAAACCATCGGCGACATGGCCGCCGGACCGCGCTTCAACGGAATGCTCCTCACGAGCTTTGCCGCCATTGCGGTTCTGATGGCCGTCATCGGCGTTTATGGCCTGCTCACGTTTACTGTGACGCAACGCACCCACGAGATTGGGATTAGAATCGCACTCGGAGCGGAACGGGTCCGAATCCTTGGACTCGTCTTGCGAGAAGGAACGGCGCTCGTCCTGGCTGGAACTGCCGTCGGATTGACCGGAGCACTGGTCTTGACGGGCTATTTGAAGACAATTCTTTACGGCGTGAGCGCCACTGATCCCGTTACATTCTTGGTCGTCGCTTTCGGGTTGATCGCAGCCGCATTAATCGCGATGTCCTTGCCGGCCCACAAGGCGGCTTCAGTCGATCCTTTAGTGGCGCTGCGGCATTACTGAATCACCGCTCACTTCCCCGCGTCCGGCCCGATCTTGCTCAGAATCCGGTCGTGAATCCAATGCTCGTCCCACCACTCTTTGGGATCCACTTGATAACCGTCAATCAGCATGCTGAAGTGCACGTGGTCGCCAAAAGCCATGCCGGTCGCACCGCTGATGCCAATCTGTTGCTCCTTCTGAATCATGTCCCCTTCTTTGACTATCAGGCGACTCATGTGTCCATAAAGGCTTTGCAGCGAATAGCCGTGGTCGATAATCACGCAGTTGCCGTAAATGCCGAGCCGGTCGGCCCAAACGACTCTGCCTGAGTTTGCGGCTTTCACAGGCATGTTAGTTGTTTGTGCCAAATCATAACCCAAATGCACCTGTTCATCAATTTTCTTGCCGTTGTAAATATAGCTGCGACGGTCAGCAAAGTACGATTCGCGCGCTCCCTTCACTGGAATGAATGGTCCCGACCAAAGAATTTTGTTCTCGGTCTTCTTGCGCAGTTCGTAAATCTGCTGCGTGTTGGCTTGCCGCATTTCCTTATTCAGTTTGACGAAGCGCTCAACCAAGCTGCCGGTTCCGTCGGGATCAAGCTCGCCCACCACCTTCGTCAGTTCTTTATCGGTAACATTAATGTCGCTTGAGCGAAAGCTCTTCGGGAAAACTTTGGTCCAGAAAGTAGTCGTAACCTCAGTGCCCGCGCCATTGCTGGCATACGCCAGAGGAGTCGTGTCCGCACCCACGTTCCAAGGGAACGGGAACATCGAAAAACGGTGCGCACTTTTCTCCGGTTCTCCCGGCATTGGGAAACTGCCCACCGTATAGTTGGCGATGTGCACGCCGGCGTCGGTCCAGTTACCCCCCACATCCAGCACCACCAGCTCCATGCCGCCCTGATTGATGTAGTGCTGTTTGCTGTCGACAACGATGGTCGGCGGTCTCAGCACCACTTGGACATCTTGTGTCAACGTAGTCGTTGCGCCGCGCAAATCATTTGTCTTAGCTTTGACGGTCAGTTTAGCCGGGCCTTCTTTCAAGAAGGTGGCCTGCTTCTTGCCGGCGCTGAACGTGTAGATCATGGTTTTCTGGGCTGTGACCGTTTTGTCCTCGTAAACCGTTTGGCTCTGGCCGTTTTGTTCGACGGAAGCGGAAAATCCTTTTACGCCAACTGGATCGTCAGTCTGGACGCTAATGGTAGTGGATGTGCCGATGGCGGCCACAGGTTTGGCAAACTTGATTTCGGCTTTCTTGCCGGTAAACCAGAAGAGAAGGAAGCCGGCTATCAGGAGCGCGGCGAGTGCTGCGAGTATTCGATTGAACATTGCTTACAACTAACTAATTGTCTTACGTCTTCAAAACGCGACGCCCTTCGATACGAAAGTTGCCCTTCGCCATCCAAGCTATCGCCTCGGAATAAAGATTGTGCTCCTCTTTGAGTATGCGCGAAGAGAGCGTTTCGAGCGTGTCTTGATCCAACACTGGCACGGCGGATTGGAGAAGAATCGGGCCGCTATCCAGGTTTTCATCCACCAGATGAACCGTGCAGCCGGTGACCTTTACGCCATGCGCCAAAGCTTGATATTGCGCGTCGAGCCCGGGGAACGCGGGGAGCAGGGAAGGATGAATATTCAGGATACGCTGAGGAAATTGCGCAACGAACCCACCGCTCAACAGCCGCATATAGCCGGCCAGACAGACCAGATCGACGCCATTTTCCCTCAATAGATGAGCCACTTGCGCGTCAAATGCCGCACGTTCTACGCCGGCCGACGGCAGCGCTCCGCAGGGCAGGCCGAGTTCACGCGCGCGCGCCAACCCCGGAGCGTCGGGCTTATTTGAAAAAACGAACCCAATGTCGCACGCCAGCTTGTCAGCCAAAACATTCGCCGCAATGGCTTCGAAATTCGATCCACGGCCGGATAGCAGAATCCCAAGGCGAGGCCGCCACCCTGTCACTGGTATACGACCCTCGGCTGCTTGCTCTTATGTGCAGCAATGTGGCCGATCCGGTAAAACGGCTCACGCAGCTTTTTCAGAATCTGCGAAACGAAGCCAAATTTCTTATCGGCCACCACCAGAACCATGCCCACACCCAGATTGAACGTGCGCCGGTAGTCATCTTCGGGAATATTGCCTAGCCGCCGCAGCAACTCGAAAATTGGCTGGTTTGGCCAAGAGCCGCGCTCTATAACGGCTGTCGTGCCGCGCGGCAGAATGCGCGGAACGTTGTCGGTAATGCCGCCGCCCGTAATGTGCGCGGCACCTTTCAGCAGTTTCGCCTTGTGCAAAGCCTGCAGCGGCTTGAGATACGAACGGTGCGTCTTCAACAACTCTTCCGCCAACGTGCCCGAGAGTTCGACCAGGCGCGCATCTGGTGCGTGGCCCGCGACGTCAAATAGCAGTTTCCTGGCGAGCGAATAGCCGTTGGTATGAAGCCCTTCCGACGGCAAGCCGATAATGGTGTCGCCCGGTTCAATTGAGGTGCCCGTGAGCATCTGTTTACGCTCTACGGCGCCCACAATGAACCCCGCCAGATCGTATTCCCCCGGCGCGTACATGCCCGGCATCTCCGCTGTCTCCCCGCCGATCAGCGCGCATCCGTTGTGTTTGCATGCTCGCGCAATGCCACCCACCACTTTGCCGCAGATTTCGGACTCCAGTTTGCCGACCGCGAAATAGTCCAGGAAGAATAGCGGCGTCGCTCCTTGCACGGCAATATCGTTCACGCAGTGGTTCACCAAGTCTTCGCCGACGGTGTCGTGCTGGCCAGCGGCAAAAGCGACTTTAAGCTTCGTGCCAACACCGTCCGCCGAACTGACCAGCACCGGGTCGCGCCAGCCTTTCAGCGAAAAGCCTGCGCCAAAACTGCCGATGGATGTCAAAACTTGCGGGGTTAGGGTCTTAGAAGCGTGTCGCTTGATGAGCAGAACGGCGCGTTCGGCCTCATCAATGTCAACGCCTGCCTGACGGTAGGTGGTTTGAGTACTCACTCAATGACCTAGTTTATCGAAGGCTCCTTGAGGGGATCGATTGCGCGTGCGGCAACTGTGCTCTCTTTGGCGTGACGTTACCATGATATGGCGGTCCATTAGATGAGCTAAAGACGATGATCGAAATAGAACGAGTGCAGACCGGTGTTCGGATTGAAAAGCACCTATTAAAAGCGCTAAAAGGTTTGGCCGAGCTAAAAGATCTCTCTTTGGGAGATTTGCTGGAAGGTATTGTGTTGCATGCGTTCGAGGGAAAGACGCCATTCTCGAAGGAAACCCTGGCGCAGATTTCCGAACTCAAGAAGCTCTATGGTGTAACGCTGAGCGCGAGCGATAGTCACAAGCTAAGGGAAAAGCAGAAATGAGACCTTCCTTGATGTTTACATTGAAGGCGCATTCATGTTTCTAGGTCACTACGGCGTCGCTCTTGGGTCAAAACGACTCGCACCCGGGACTTCGCTGGGCACCCTAGTCTTAGCCGCCCAACTGGCAGACCAGGTTTGGCCGATCATGCTGCTGCTTGGCGTTGAACGAGTGGCAATCGTTCCAGATCCAAAGCCAACCTTGCGGCTTGACTTCATCAGCTACCCGATCACTCACAGCCTCGTTACGGGTCTTGTTGGCGGTCTTCTATTCGGCGCACTGTACTTCCTGTTCAGCAGAGACAAACGGGGCGCACTGATTGCTGCTGTGCTGGTTCCCAGCCACTGGTTCCTCGATTTCTTTTTTCATATACCCGATTTGCCGCTGTGGCCCGGTGGTCCAAAGGTCGGTCTAGGTCTGTGGCGCTCAGTGCCTGTGACTTTCATGTTAGAGGCGCTCTTTCTAGCTGTGGGACTTGTGCTCTATTTGCGGACAACACGCGCAAAGGACCGGATTGGGAGCTATGCTCTCTGGAGTTTTATCGGCGTGCTGGTAGCAATATATGTTAGCTCAATGGTGGGCCCTCCGCCGACAGACAGTCGGATGCTCGCGGTCAGCGCTTTGAGCCTTTGGCTGTTGATTCCATGGGCATATTGGATTGACGCCCATCGAACGGTGGTAAGACCTCGAGACTGAATCCTAAAAAAGGGGCAGCGCCCGCAGGCTTGCCCCCGTCCCAGTTAGTCTTGCGGGAACGTGAAGTTCGCGTTATATCCGCTCCCCGGGTCCTGATAAAGAGCAGGCTGCGGAAGCGGTTTCGAACCAATCGAAGGGGCAGGGAAGTTGGCCGCAAAATTGGCTTTATCCTGCCCTATGACGCTATCCAGAAGCGGCTCCGAAGTGGAGGAGCTCTGGTTGTTAGTTCTTGTTTTCATGCACAAACGCTAGCAGCCGAGCGCTCGCGGCCAACACCCATTTCGCGCCGGCAAACGCCCATTCGGTTTCACTAAGTACCTGTAAGCCAAGCGTTTCCGGAAATCTATGCCACAATATGAAAATTCCTGCAAAGACTTGTGACTGGAGATGCAAAGGGATGAAACAAGCGCGCGTGTCGTTGCTCGTGGGCCTCATTTTGAGCGGTGGTGGGGTGTTCGCCCAAACCCACGCTGCCGTCGCTATTAAAGATGCCCGCGTGATCACAGTGAGTGGCGAAGAATTACCGAAAGCCACCGTTGTTATGCGGAATGGACTCATCACCGACGTTGGCGTTGCTGCCGGTGTCCCCGCCGATGCCTGGGTCATCGACGGCAACGGCCTGACGATCTACCCAGGTTTCATAGACGCCTTGAGCACTTGGGGCATTCCTGCACCTCCGGCTGCCCGCGGTGGCGGCGGAACAACGCAGCCGGCAGCGGCAGCGGCGACAACCACAACCGAACCCAGAGCGCGCGGCCCCGAGGATCGGCCGCAAACCTTTTCTTATGAGCGCGCGGCTGATCTAGTCACTCCAACAGACAGCCGGCTTGAAATCGCCCGCGCCGCCGGTTTCACGACTGCGGCCACTTACCCGACCCGCGGCATTTTTCAAGGTTTGGGCGCCATGATTGATCTGGCTGGCCAACGCGGCCGGGACATGGTGATCGTTCAACCCATTGGGCAACAAATCTCGTTTAGGCAGGGAGGCTTTGGCCGCACCGGATTTCCCGGTTCGTTGATGGGCAACATTTCCTACGTTCGGCAGCTTTTTCTCGATTTGGATCAATACCAACAAGCCAAACAGATTTACGCTTCGAACCCAACGGGCAACCGGCGGCCCGAGTACGATCATGCGTTGGAAGGGCTCGCCGAATCTCCGCGCTTGCTTCTGCCCGCTGGCGAATCGCAACAGATTGACCGGATGCTGCACTTTGCTCCTGAGTTGAAGAAGCCGTTCCTGCTCTACGGTCTTCACGAAGCCTATGAACGAATCGACCTGTTAAAGCAGACAAACGCGCCGCTGCTGGTGAGCTTGAAATGGCCGGAGAAGCCTAAAGACGGAGATCCGAGTGAAATTCCCAGTTTTCGCGAGTTAACCATACGCGACAGAGCGCCCAGCGTGCCGGGCTTATTGGCCAAGGCGGGCGTACGTTTTGCTTTCTACTCGGACGGCATCGAGAGTGCTGCCGAATTGAAGAAGGCTTTGAAGAAGGCACTCGACGCCGGTCTCTCCCGTGCCGATGCGATTCGCGCACTGACGTTGAACGCCGCGGAAATTTACGGTGTTGCCGATCGTCTGGGCACCATTGAGAAAGGCAAGATTGCCAATCTTGTGGTGACGAAGGGCGATGCCTTCGAAGAGAAGACGACCGTGGAATATGTCTTTGTAGACGGGCAGGAATTTCATCCATCAAAAGAACTGCAGCAGGGACCGCCTCCCGGCGGCGGAAGAAGATCGGGGATTCCAAGTGGGGAGGTAGAGCAATGAAAAACCGCGGTTGGTTTTTAACTCCGATTCTGGTATTGCCGCTAACGGTGATGGCCGCGCAGCCTGAGACGATTCTCATCCGCAACGCGACTGTGATGACCGTAACGAAGGGCACCATTCAAAACGGTAGCGTCCTGGTCCAGAACGGAAAAATTGCGGCGATCGGCAAGAATGTAAGCGCGCCTGCTGACGCCACCATTGTCGATGCCACGGCTAAGTTTCTCATTCCCGGCATTATCGATTGCCATTCACATACCGCGATAGAAGGTAGCGTGAATGAAGGCACCGTTTCCGATTCGTCCATGGTGGATATCAAAGACGTGCTGAACCCGACTGACATCAATATTTATCGCGCCTTAGCGGGTGGACTCACGGTTTCTAATGTGCTGCACGGCAGCGCCAACGCGATTGGCGGCCAAACCGTTGTCATCAAGCTGCGTTGGGGTAAGACAGCGCAGGAAATGCTCTTCGAGGGCGCAACGCCGGGTATCAAGTTCGCGCTGGGCGAGAATCCGAAACGTCAGGGTTATCCCACACAAGGCTTCGGCTTGAATCAAGGAGCAGCGCAAGAGCGCCGTTATCCGGGTACGCGTTTGGGTGTGGAAGAAGTGATCCGCCAAAGCTTTACGGAAGCGAAGATGTATCAGGCGGAGTGGAAAGCTTACAACGAAAAAGTGGCGCGCGGAGAGCATCCGATTCCGCCGCGCAAAGATTTACGGCTGGAGCCGTTGGTGGAAGTCTTGGAAGGAAAGCGCTACGTGCATGCGCACTGCTACCGCGCCGATGAAATTCTGATGCTGATTCGCGTGGCTGACGAAATGGGCTTCAAGATTCGCACCTTCCAACACGTGCTGGAAGGTTATAAAGTGGCCAAAGAAATCGCTGCTCACGGGGGTAGTGCATCCACTTTCAGTGACTGGTGGTCTTACAAAATAGAAGCGTACGACGCGTCTCCTTACAACGCCGCCATCATGACGAAAAAAGGCGTGGTGGTCTCTTTGAATTCCGATTCAGACGAGTTGCAGCGCCACTTGAACCTGGAGGCGGCGAAAACAATGCGGTACGGCGGCTTAAGCGAAGACGAAGCGCTGGCGATGGTCACGATCAATCCAGCGAAGCAGTTGGGCATTGACGACAAGGTGGGTTCGATTGAAGTGGGCAAATCGGCCGATATGGTGCTATTTGACAAGCATCCCTTGTCGAATTTCTCGAAGCCGCAGAAAGTCTGGATCGACGGCCATGAGTATTTCGACCGCGAGAAGGATATCGAGACCCGGCCTGAATTTGAAAAGAAGAAGAAAGCCCTGGAGGATAAAGAAGCAGCGGCTGCGCCGCAAGGACGGCGGCGGAATGGGTCGGGCACGAGTGAGGCAAACCCAACCGTGGACCCGAAACAAAACCGGGAGGAAGGCAAATGAGAAGTGCCATCGTATTTCTTGTTTGTGCTCTTGGGATGAGCGCTGCCGCAGCGGATTCCGTTCTGATTCGCAATGTAACGGTGCATCCGATAACAGTGCCTGAAATTCAGAACGCCGCCGTTTTGGTGATTGACGGGAAGATTGCAGATATTGGCCCTCACCTGTCAGCCCACCAGGGAGCGCATGTCATAGATGGCCGCGGATTGCATCTCTACCCCGGCTTGATCAACGCGGCGACCAACGTAGGGTTGGCCGAGATCGGAGCCCTACGCGACACAGTCGACCTGGATGAAATTGGCACTTTCAATCCGGAGCTGCGCGCTGAAATCGCGTTCAATCCTTCGAGTGAGCACGTGGAAGTGACCCGTGCTTCCGGCATTACCAGCGTAATTACGCTGCCCGGCAGCGGCGCTCGTGGAGAGCGTTCCGGCGGCGGATCGATTATTACCGGGCAAGGTGCTCTGATGCATCTAGACGGTTGGACTTGGGAGGAGATGGCCGTGAAACGCGGCGCGGTGTTGGAAATGGTGTTTCCACAAGTACAATCAGGCCTGCCGCGCCAGTTGGCGGCACTCACCGACACCCCGCAAGGTTCCTTTGAGGAGCAGGAAAAGCAGTATAAAGAACGTTTGCAGCGCATCAGTGACTTTTTTGAAGAGGCGCGCAAATATCGCCAAGCCAAACAGGCGGGCGGCGCGGACTTCCGGCCCGATTTGCGTCTGGAGGCCATGCTGCCCGTTATTGACGGCAAGCAGCCAATCTTTGTTCGCGCTGAACGGGAGCGGATGATCAAAGATGCGATCGCCTTTGCCGACAAAGAGAAAGTCAAAATCATTATTGCTGATCCGCGCGAAATCGGCAGCGTGGGCCCTATGCTCAAACAGCGGCACATTCCCGTGGTATTGGGTAAGACGTTGGAGTTGCCGCTGCATGAGGACGACGCCTATGATGCTCCCTACACTTTGCCTGCCGAATTCTTTAAGGCAGGTGTGAAGATTTGCTTTGGAACGTTTGATGTGGAGTTTGCGCGGAACGTGCCTTTTGAAGCCGCCCAGGCAGTGGCGTTCGGTTTGCCGCACGACGAAGCGCTTAAGGCGCTCACTATTAACAGTGCGGAGATTATGGGAGCCGGCGAATTGCTAGGATCGATCGAAAAAGGAAAGTGGGCCGACTTGATTCTGACAGACGGCGATCCGATGGAAGCGAAGACGAATATAAAGCAGATGTTTATCGCAGGGCGCGAGGTTTCCCTGGAATCGCGGCACACGCGGGAGTATGAGAAGTGGATGAAGCGGTAAAGGCTGGTTGCATCACCGACCCGCTGCGCGAAGGTATAATTCATCCATGGCTACCACGAGCTATCTTGACCGCTTGCTGGAACCGCTAACCGAGGCATTCACGCCAAAGATGGCCTCAGCTCTCCTAGAACTCCGCGCCGACTCGGAACTGGAGGCCCACATCGGCGAGTTACGCCGGAAAGCGAATGACGGAACCCTCACTCCAGCGGAGGATGCGGAGTACAAGGATTTCGCGGAGGCCGTCGATCTGATCTCAATCATGCAAGCAAAGGCCCGCCGTTTCCTCGCCAAGCAATCCGCCTAGCATGGACCAAAATCTCCGGGATGCTGTTCGAAGGCGTGCCGGCAACGCATCTGAGTATTGCCGAATGCCGCAGCAGCGACGCCGCTGATTGCTTTCCATGTCGAGCATATCGTTTCGAAGCAGCACGGAGGCACCGACGATCCCGGCGGACTCGCGCTTGCGTGTGACCGCTGCAACGCGTACAAAGGACCGAATCTTACGAGCATTGATCCCGAGACACGAGAGTCGCAAAGCCCTGCTGCGTGGGGACGGACCGCGTTCGCGAGATCGTTCACCCCAGGTGCTGCAGCGCTTGTCGGGCTTTTGACTGCCACAAGGCCAGCAAATCACCGTTGATGTACGCTTCCAACTCCGCCTCTTCACCCTCGGTCAGCGCCCCCCTCATTGGCTCTGGCGCTCAACTCCGCAATACGCTCAGCATCATGATCGGGAAAATCCAGCGCGAGAATGCCTTCCGCGAGCGGCCGAGTCAATCCGCGTCCGGCTAGGTCGAACTCTCTTCGCAATACTTCCGCATGAGCCGCGGATCGAGAATCGGTCTGAACCATCCTTGTTTTGGTTTACGCTGGTGCAGTTCATCAGTGGCACTTGACCTAGTTCTCTTCCTAGATCACAATGCAGTTGTGAAGCGAGTCAACATCCGCGACGCAAAAACCAATCTGTCTCGCTATCTAACCGAACTTATGCCAGCGATGTTTTGCTGCTTTGCAACCGCGATGAGCCGGTGGCTGAACTCCGATCGCTTCGCAAAAAGGGAGCCCATAAGCCCCGGATCGGCGCGGCGAAGGGCAAGTTCGTAATTCCCGATTCGTTTTTCGAGCGTTTGCCAGACGAGATTCTGAAAGCCTTCAGTGGCAAGTGACGGATTCCTCTCGGCCAATCTCGACGTTAGCAATTACCGCCTTCCCTTTGATCTTGATCCGCTCACGGCCGATTCCAAAAAAACCACCCAGTCATCACCACCCCCACCACAATCACTAACCTCCGAATCACCTCCGAACTCACTCTCCGCGCCAGGATAGGCCCCACATACCCTCCCGCAATCGAGGCTCCCATCATCACCAGGGTCGGCTTCCAGGCCACCTGCCGGTTCACAATAAAAATCAATGCAGCCAATGCGTTCAGCGTCCCTGCCAAAATCGTTTTAATGCCGTTCATCCCGTGAATATCCGTCATCCCATACAGCCGCAGCGCTGCCAAAAACATAATCCCGATGCCACCCCCGAAATACCCTCCATATACCGCAATCGGAAACATCAGAATCAACATCAGCCACCCGCCCCCTTGCAGCCGCCCGCGCATTGCTGCGCTCACTTGATTCCCAAACGCAAACAGCAGCGTGGCAAACAGCAACAGCCATGGCGCAATTTGCCGGAACGTCCTGTCCGATGTCACCAGCAGCAATCCCGCACCAATTGCGCCACCCAGCAAACTCACCACTAGCCACAGCTTCAAATGCCTCTCGCCCAGCTTCTGCACATCGCCGCGATACACAAAGATACTGGCCATGGAGCCCGGCACCAACGCCACCGTACTCGAAGCATTCGCCATCACCGGCCCCACGCCGCTAAATACCAGCGACGGGAAAGTCAAAAAACTCCCGCCTCCCGCCACCGAATTAATCGCGCCCGCCGCAAAAGCCGCCGCTACCAACAGCAAAAGTGTCACCATGCGTCTTTTCAGTTTCATACACTGGCATTGTGTCCACTCATTTGAGCCTACTGCTCGTTTGCACCCTAACGCCCCTGTGCGCCCAAACAACTGTCAAGAAACCGGTCACCCTCGCCGACGTATTAAAGCAAACCTATTCGCGCGGTACCGTTACACCCGTCTGGTCGCCTGATGGCCAGCGATTCGCCTATCAAAAGCAAGGTTCCGTCTACCTATACGAAGCCGGCCACCAAACCTCCAAAGAGTGGTTCCAGCCCGCCAAGCTCGAGGCCGACGCCGTCAAGGTGGACGAATCTAAGGCCTTCGGCTGGCAAAACCGGCGCGTCTCCTCCGATTCCATACAGTGGTTTCCCGACGACCAGGACATCCTCACTGAAGCGGGAGGTGACCTCTTCCTCGTTCGCCCAAACGGCAAGCATGAGCAACTCACTAAAACCGATTTCGTCGAAGAAGACCCCAAGCTGTCTCCCAACGGCCAGCAAATCCTATTCCGCACTAAATCCAACCTCTTCCTCCTAGACATCTCCTCCCATCAGACCCGCCAACTCACCTCCGACGGCACAGCCACTCTCCTGAACGGCCAGCTCGATTGGGTCTATCCCGAAGAACTCGAAATCGGCACCGCCTCGTGGTGGTCGCCTGATTCGAAAGAGGTAGCCTTCCTCCAATTCGATGTCTCGAACGAATTCATCTACCCGCAAACCGACCTTCTGGGTGAACGCGCTCTCGCCGAACCCGAACGCTATCCGCAATCCGGCACGCCTAATGCTCGCGTGAAGCTCGGCGTGATTACCATCGCCACCGGCCAAATTAAATGGATGGATGTAGGCGATACCGCCAATACTCTTCTAGCTCGGGTCATTTGGCTTCCCGATTCCTCACAACTCGCGGTCGAGCGCCTCAACCGCGTGCAAAGCCAGCTCGATCTCCTCTTCTTTAATCCCACTACCGGCGCCGCTCGCACCATCCTTCACGAAGAATCCAAAACCTGGATCAACTTCACTGACAATCTATTTTTTCTCAAACATCATGCCGAATTCCTCTGGACCAGCGAGCACGAAACCGGCTTCCGCCACATCTATCGGTATTCGAACAGTGGCGAGCTGCTCAACAAACTCACCAGCGGCGATTGGGAGGTTAAAAAGATCGAAGCTATCGACGAAGCGCAACAGAGAGTCTTGTACGCTTCCTCCGAGTCGAACCCCCTCGAATCTCAGTTCTACTCGGTTTCCTTCAAGGGTGGCCCGCGCACCCGCCTCACCTCCGAAGCTGGCATGCACAATGTGGAAGCCAATGGCGATGGCAGCTATTTCCTCGATGCCTATTCCAATTCGACCACTCCCACCTCACAGTCGCTCAAAAATGCGGGCGGGGAACTACTCGCTGTCCTGCATGAGCCCGATCGCAAGATCGCGGATGAATTCGACCTTCTACCGAGCGAAATCCTCACCGTTGCCGCCGAAGACGGAACACTTCTTTACGGACGTCTCATCAAACCAGCGGGCTTCCAACCGGGCGTCAAATATCCCTTGATCGTGCAAGTTTATGGCGGCCCAGGGGTGCAAATTATTCACAACGATTGGCAAGGACTCAACACTGCGCAAGTCATGGCGCATAACGGCTATGTCGTCTGGGAGATGGATAACCGGGGCTCTTCCGGCCGCGGCCACAAATTCGAAGAACCAATTTTTCGCGAAATGGGGACCCGCGAAGTGCAAGACCAAAAACTCGGTGTCGAATATCTCATTAAGCAAGGCTTCGTCGACCCCGCCCGCGTCGGTATCACTGGCTGGAGCTATGGCGGCTACATGACCATCCACTGTCTGCTCTTCGCGCCCGACGTTTTCAAAGTCGGTGTCTCCGGCGCGCCTGTTACCGATTGGCACAACTACGACACCATCTACACCGAGCGCTACATGGATCTGCCCTCCGACAACCTCGAACGCTACAACAGATCTTCAAACATTCACAACGCCGACAAGCTCCAGGGGCATTTACTGATCTTGCATAACTTCGAAGACGATAACGTTCTCTTCCAAAACACCATGCAAATGGCTGCGGCCTTCGAAAAAGCCGGCAAGGTCTTCTTCATGCAAATCTACCCGCAAAAGACCCACGGCGTCTCCGGCCCCTACCGAAAGACTCTGATGGAGGCCGAACTGTCTTTCTTTAATCAATACCTGACTCCCACCGAACTGCGGACGAGGAGCGTATCTCCTTGAACGTTTATGCAAGATTTCTTAACCCTTAGGTTCCTGCAAGGAAGCCGGACCACCGTTCTCTCGCGGGCGTGCATCCTAGTCGCGGTCATTGCGCTGATCGATTGGCATTTCGAAAACAATATCTCTTTCGGCTTTCTCTATCTCTTTCCAATGCTGATGGTGGGAGGTTGCCTTTCACCGCTGCAGATGGGGGCGGTGGCTGCAATCTGCACTGGATTAACCGAGGCGTTCGACCCTTTTCCCTGGTCGATGCCCGAGGGCGCATCCCGTTTGGTTCTCACCTTCGCCGCATTTTTCGGCGCGGGCTTGTTCGGCTTCGCCACCGCGCGAAATCGGCGCTCTGCCGACGCGCATTTAGAAGAGGTGGAACGCGAAGCTGAGTTGCGCCGCAAGACTGAAGAGCAATTAGACTTTCTTATCTCCAGCAGCCCAGCCGCTATTTTCACTCTTGACGCCGCCGGCAATGTGCAAATCGCCAATCAAGCCGCCCACCAGCTTCTTGGCGTCGAGAAAGGCAAGCTACAAGGCCAATCCATCCGTCGATTTTTTCCGGCGCTCGCCAATGTTCCTCCCTCACACGTGGCGCCTTTCTTTCACACGGAAATGGAGTGCCGGGCGCACCGTCAAGACAATCAAGTCTTCTTAGCGCACATCTGGTTTTCCACCTACCATACAATGTCCGGCCCCCGCCTTGCCGCCGTCGTGTTTGACGCCTCGGAGGAACTCCGCGAACGGGCCGAATTCAATCTTCAGCAAGTCCTCACGGGCTCTAAAGTCCTGGTGGGAGCCTTGTGTCACGAGATTCGCAACATTTGCGGAGCCATTGCCGTTATACACTCCAAGCTCACTCGCGACCAACGCTTGACTGAGAATGAAGACTTTCATGCCTTGGGAAGTTTGGTGCATGGCCTGGAAAAGATGGCCGGCCTCGAGCTTCGGCAAACCACCCGGTCTCTGGCTGATAGTATCGACGTCGGCTCCGTTCTCGAGGAGTTGCGAATTGTGATCGGATCGTCTTTTGAAGAGTGCGGCATTTCGATCAGATGGGAACAGTCGCCCTCACTCCCTCGTGTCTGGGCCGACCGGCAAGCGCTGCTGCAAATATTTCTCAATATCGCCAAGAATAGCGAGCGAGCGCTCGAAGGGCAAGCGCGAAAGGAATTTTTCGTGCGAACAGAGATTCAATCGAATTCGGTGATGGTACGATTCACCGATACCGGGCCGGGCGTGAGCAATCCTGAAAGACTTTTCGCCCCATTTCAAGAAGGGGCGCAAGCTTCCGGATTGGGCTTATATCTTTCGCGCACGTTTGCTCGCGCGTTTCAGGGTGATGTCGATTATGAGCCTCAACCCGAGGGAAGTTGTTTCGTGGTAATTCTCGCGTTGGCGGGTAACTATTCGCTGACAAAAGTGTGAGGGACCTCAAATGTCAAAGACTCGATTGTTATTACTCGACGACCACACGCTCTTTCGCGCCATGTTCAGCCGCTTGCTGGGAACAGATTCAGATTTTCAGGTAATAGCCGACTGTTCCTCCATCCCCGAGGCACTTGTTGTCATCTCCCAACAGCCCGTAGATCTGGTGCTTCTCGATTTTGACCTTGGCAAACGGGAGACCGGCTTTCAGTTCATTCAACAAGCTCGAGCCGCCGGTTATGACGGCCGGATTTTTATCGTAACGGCGGGAATGACGGACGCCGACTACGTCGCTGCGCTCGGGCTCGGAGTTTGTGGCCTCTTTCTAAAACACAGTTCTCCCGAACTGTTACTCGAAGCCATCCACAAGGTCATGGCCGGCCAAACCTGGATCGACCAGCGCTGCATTCAAGGTCTTGCGGACGCCATCTCCCACACCAGCGCCTCACCCAAGCAAAATGAATTGACCGAACGGGAAAAGCAAGTCCTGAAAGGTGTCTTTACTGGATTAAGCAACAAAGAGATCGGAACGCAACTCAACATCTCCGAAGCCTCCGTAAAATCGGCGCTCCAACAACTCTTCACAAAGACGGGCGTGCGTACTCGCAGTCAGTTGGTGCGGGTCGCTTTGGAAGAGTACGGAGCCGTCTGGGGCCCACTCTAATCCTTATTTGCACAGCCGCGTGATTATTCTTGCCATAGATGCCCATGCAGCCACAGGAAGAGCAAGCAGGCCGAAGATGCCGCAGAGCACCGCTACGCAGCACGCGCGTCCGGCAGATGTTCGAAACTAAAGACCTGGCCACATGGTGAAGTAGGCGTCTCCCTTGACAGAAATCCTCGCGTGCGACCAGTCGTGCTTGTCGTCGTTAGTTGAATCGAAAACTTTGCCGTCTTGCTCTAGCGCGTTCACACCGTTCCTCTCAAGGCTCATGACGACTACGTAACTGCCGGAAGCGTTGCCGATCCCGGTTAAGTCGAAGTCCTTGAGTTTTAGTGGCGGGGCCTTCTGTCCGTCAATCGTCTTCGTGACAGAAAGGTGCTTACTTTCCAAGGTGTACGTGATGTGGTTGTCGTTGTCGAGATAAACCTTCCATGACACTCTCTTCGCGTTGGCAGCCTTCGAGAAGAGGATCGTATTCTTTTTGTAAGGCGTTCTCAAAAGTATGAAGTCTTTTGCTTTACCCTCTCTCCCAGTGAACCAATTGCCGTTTTTGATAACGTCATTCGGGTCGAGAAAACTTTGATTTTCAAGCGTCCTCACGGGCTCCAGCACAAGCGAAATAGCTTTGGTAACTTTGGGCTCAATACTGACAGGTATTCTGGATTGAAGATACTTGTCCGCATCGGCGGTGAACTCATAGGTGCCCGGCGGTAAAGAGATCGCTTTCGTCAGATCAGACACTGCGTGCTGTTCGTTGCTGCCGGATCGCACATAGTACACGCGAGCGTTGCCAGGGCTGACGGAGACTCTAGCGTATCCTGCTTCGGCGTCCAGCCTTCGTACGTCGGGCAAAGTGAGTGTTTTGCCCGCGTAGAAAGTCTGCGTGGAACTGAACGATTGATAGCCCGACTTGCTGACTTGGATCTCATGCAAACCGGGTTGGATTCCGTTATATGTCAAGCTGCCTTGATCGTTCAGTTCGCCGATAGCTGAGCCATCGGCAGACACAGCCGCATTAGGTTCGCCTCCGGAGATGACCAACGTTGCTAGAGGCGGCCCTGCCGGTACACTCGGCTTCATCTCGTAACGCCGATTGAAAGGAAAGCCTTTCTTGAGGGGAATGGAGAAATTCTCGTCGTTCATTCCGTCCGCTGTGAGCTTGCCCCGGTAGACGCCGGAAGTCGCCATCCACGTCCAAACTCCGGGCTTCCGCGGATGCGGCATCGGCTCGCCTTCGATGAACAGTCTGGCGTTGGCGGGAGTTACTGAAATGCTGATCTGTGTCAGATTCGGCGCGGCATTGAGTGAAATGCTGAGCGCGGGCGTGTGGGTCGCCCCGACGGTAAGAGGCTCTAGGCGGCTGCCATCGGCTATGTTGAAGCTGCCTGTGGCATCCTCAACATTGACCCTGAGCCCTTCTGCCGGAATGCGCTTCCGCTCTTGATCTGGTGGCGCCAATTGGCTCGAGGGATTTCCAGAATAGAGTATGGCTTCCTTGCCCAAACTGCTCGCAACCAGCAGGTCTTTGGTCCGGAGCGGGTCGACGACGGCAAGTTTGCCCGCGGCCATCGCATACCGAATCGTGAACAGCAGCTCGCCTCTTTTGTTTTTTACACTCACAACGTGTTGTTCTTCAGTTGTTGTTAAGGGAGAAACCGACGACCAGGTTCCGTCGTCCAGTTCTCCAACGCGCCGGTCGTCCAGCCAAACGCTGCCGGTAGGCTCAGACACGGAAACACTGATGTGGAGTGGTTCAGGGGCGAGTGAGAAATCCCAAGTCGGGCCGGTCACCTTCATGGCGGGATTCTCGATCGTCTGGTAGCCGAGGCGCGATACCGCGACTCGATGAGTCGAACCCTCGTCGAGAGTGAAAGTGGTGTTGTCTATCGGATTCCCATCTACCGTGATGTTCGCATCAGCTGGTGTCGTTCGAATCGTAATTTTGAGCTGCTTGGCGAACTGCTTCGCGGACGGCTTTGCAATAGGTTCTATTGGCGTCCGATTGTAGTACCAACTAGCGAGCCCAATCACGATGAGCGAAGCCAGCAACCCTACCAGCAACCCCAATAAAACTCCGGTGAGATTGCGAGATTCGCCGCCAAAACGCGTCTTGACGTTCTGAAGCAGCAAGTTGCCGGTCTCCCGAATCTGTTTGCCGGCGGTCTGCCAGCGCGACGGTCCCATCGCTTTGGGAGGCGCAGGCTGAACAGGCGGACGCCCCACTGGTTTGATGGCAGGAGCGGGAGGCCGTGCGGCTTGATCGATCGGGTAAACAACGGTTTTGTCTTCAGGTAGCGTGCTAAACGCGTTCGCGGCAATGGTTCGCGGTTCCTCTTTCTGCAAACTGGTGAGCGTTTGCTGAAGACGGCCCTCGCCGGGATAAAGGGTAAGCCCCCGCTTGAGAACGTCGATGGCTTGGTTGCGGTCGGTGGTCTGCAACTGGCGCGCCTCGAGCACGGTCCGTTCAACGTAGTATTTCCTCTTGGCCTGAGTGATGAGTGCGATGACCTTCTTAACAGAGGGGTGTTCAGGATCGAGCCAGTCGGCTTCCGCGGCTAATGGTTCAGCCGCGGCGGGATCTATGTCGAGCAGAGCATGGGCGCGTTCAATCAGCAGATTGACGAGCGTGTTCAGAACAACAATATTCCGTTTGTCCAGATTTAGCGCCTTCCGCAGCAGGGCCACAGCCTGATCCAAATCGCCCGATGTCCGTCGCGTCTTCGCCTCTTCGAACAAACGATTGGCTTCCTGCGACTGTTCCAGCCCCTGGCGGGAAAGACGCAGCAGCGCCAATAATTCCGGATTTTGCGGAAACTCCAGCAAGCCGTCCTGGCTCAAGCGTTCGGCGTCGCCGTAGGCCGCATTGCCCAGGGCGCGATCTATTTTTTCAACCAGGCGCGACTTTTTCTCTTCTTCCCCTTGCTGCTCGCGGCGTCGTTCGAGTTGGTTGATTTCAAAATCGATGCCAGGGTATTGCGGATGAATATTCGCCAGCGTATTCCATTGCGCGATAGCCTCGGCAAACTGCCCCTGTTCCTCGTAATTGCGAGCCCGCGTGACGATAGAGGCGACAAGATCGCGCAGGTCGCGGGCGAGCGAGAGTTGCCGCGAAAATTGCCCTTCACTCGGATAGCGTTTGCAGGCTTCTTCTAGTAATCCAACCCGCCGGTCGAGATTCGGTTCCGTATCAACCGCGCGCCCAACCTCTGCTATATAAGCGGAGAGTTCCTGCCGCTGCGAATGCTCTACCTTTAGCCGCAAGGCTTGAAACTGGGGATTTTGGGGATAGCGCGCCAGAATCTCGTCACACGTCTGCAACGACTTTTCGAAGTTCTTTTCGGAAAGATGGCGCTTTCCTTCTGAGTAAGCCTTATCGATCCGGTCGCGTTCGGTGCGCACATCATTGTAAAAAGCCTGGAACACTTTGTCGCGTTCGGGCACGGATGCGCCCGGCACATTGCGCGAGAGTTCCAGAAGTTTTTCGAGCTTGCTGAGTGCGGAACTGATTTCCCCATTTTGGTTGTGGCGCAGCGCATAGCTATAAAGGTGCTCTTTTTCGGCGCGTGCGGTTTCCACTTCTTTTTCGCGGGCGTCGACCTGCGCTTTTAAGCGTGCGGCTTCCGGATCGTCATACTTGAGATTGAAGACTTCCTTCAGAGCGCGGCGCGCTTCGCTAAAATCGTGCCGGTCGAGATGTTTCCGCGCCAGATCAAGCCATTCGGAAACCTGCTGCTGGCTGCGCTGCTGCTCGATCCGCTTGCGCAGCTTAATTGCATCGGAATTCTGCGGGTCGATTTTGAGGATTTCCTGAAGCTTTTCCAGCGCCAATGGTATTTCATCTTGCTCCAAGCGCGTTTGCGCAGCCTCGAACAATTGGCGTACTCTTTTTTGCTTGTTGTATTCGTCAATCTGCGAACGGAGGAGTGTGATGTCGGGATCGAGATTCCCTTCGGCCTCGAGTTCGGTCAGTATCTCTGAAGCAAAATCGGAATCGCCGCCAGTAAACGCTCTTTTTGCGCGGTCGATACGCGGGCGTATTTTGGCTGGATCAAATCGTTCTACGTACTGGTGCTGGTGGGCCTTTTGCAGCGTCTCGGCAAACTCGCGCGCCGTGGCATAGCGGTGCATCGGTTGCTTGGCCATCGCTACATGCACGGACTTACCGACCAGTTGCGCGACTTTTGGATTTCGTTCCGAGATCGCCTGTGGAATAAAGTGCCGGACGGCCTCCACGGTGTCTTCAAACTTGGCGCGCTTGAAAGGCTGATGGCCTGTCAACGCTTCGTACGCTACAACACCTAATGCGAAAATATCGAAACTACGATTCGGCTGCGAAGAGCCGTCGATCTGTTCCGGCGCCATGTATTGCCAGGTGCCTTTTAATCCTGTAACCGACTTGTTCCCAATGGCGTGAACCAATCCGAAATCAATGATCTTGGCCGTATCGTCTTCCATGATGAAGATGTTGCTCGGCTTCAGATCGCGGTGAATCAGATCCTTTTCGTGCGCTGCCTGCAGTCCTTTACAAACTTGCGCCACCATGTTCACAACAAACTCGCTGTTGAGGCGAGGGCTGGACGATTTGATGAGCGCCGCCAGCGTCGACCCCGGTAGCAACGGCATGATGAAGCACGGCTTCTTGACGCCGTTCTCTTCAATTTCATCGACATCGCGCACGTCGACTATATTGGGATGCACCAGCTTGCCCAGTTCCTCCCATTCGCGCTTGAACATATCGAGCGTGGCGGGATCGGTGGCGTCGCGCAATGTTTTCAGGGCAACGTAACTGTTCGTGCGCGTGTCAAGCGCCCGGTAAACGATACCCATCCCGCCTTCGCCTAGAAGTTCTTTCAGCTCGTATCTGCTAGCCGCGGCATTTGCGGGCATTGGTTTGGGTCTGCCTTTAAGATTTAACAGTTTGAAAGGGCAACTTGCTGACCAAAGTAAGTTTGTGCGTTTATTGGTATTTGCGCCATTTAGTGTTATCCATTTTGGCTTAAGTACGTTAACTGAATGGATAACTTTGCGCCGTTTCTTCGCCGCTGGCCAGACCATCTGTTGTTGACACGGGCTCTATTACGCGGTACGTTACTACGTAAGACGTAATAAAAATGTCTGACCCTACACTTCTCGTCCTCGCCAGCCTCGCCGACGGCGACAAGCACGGTTACGCCATGATGCAAGACATCGAACAGTTTGCCGGTGTCCGCCTCGGTCCCGGCACCCTCTACGGCGCCATCACACGCTTGGAACAACAAAAGTGGATCCGTCCCGTTCCCTCCGATGATCGCCGCCAGCCCTATCGAATCACCGCCGAAGGCCGTGCCCACCTCACCGATCTGTTGCAACAACTCGATCAAGTTGTCAGAGCCGGTTTAAGGAGACTCAAACACGCATGAATCGCTCAATGAGACTCTTCGCACGGCTCTATCCCGCATCTTGGCGTAACCGCTATGAAGCCGAGTTCAACGCGCTTCTCGAAAACGTCGACCCCAGTTGGCGGACGTCCCTCGACATTTTGAAAGGCGCGGTTGCCATGCAACTACGAACGTTCAGCTTTCGGAAACTAATCGCCGCCGCCTGCTTGAGCGGCCTCCTGGTGGCGCTAGGCCTATGGATTGCCACGCCGAAGCGATTTTCTTCAGAAGCCATCATCGACATTTCTTCACCGTCAGCAGATGAAAAAGTTGTGTCCCAATATGTCAACCGCTTTGTCATGAACCAACTGAGTCGTTCGGTGCTCAAGGAGTTCATAGAAAAGCGTAAACTTTACCCACGAGAACGAGCAAAGCGGCCGCTTGAAGAAGTTGTTGAAGAGATGCGTCGGAACATTTTCGCGACTCACCACCGTGATTATCCGTCGAAAATCTTTATCATTTTCTCCTATGAGGATCCGATTACTGCTCAGCGTGTGACCGGGGACTTGGTGTCGAAGTTCATGGAGTATGGAATGGAAAACTACCTTAGGGCCGGACAGATCGATTATCGTTCGTTCACCCTTGAACTGTCAGACGCCCCAACCCTCCCAACTGTCCCTTCCAGCCCCAAGCCCCTTCCGATCATCGTTGCTGGACTCGCGGCGGGACTCGTGGTCGGCCTTTCGCTAGCCCTTTTCCGCCACTCTCCCAAGCCCGCTTGAAGCCTTCCCCCCTTCTTTCGCATCCAAACGCGATATGGACTATCGCCAACTCGGCCACTCCGGCCTCAAAGTTTCTTCACTCAGTTTCGGCGCAGGCACCTTCGGTGGCAGCGGCGACTTTTTCAAAGCCTGGGGTCAAACCGATGTTCCAGGTGCCAAACGCATTGTCGACATCTGCCTCGACGCGGGCGTCAATCTGTTCGACACAGCCGACGTTTACTCCCGCGGCCTCTCCGAAGAAATCCTTGGCGAAGCCATTCAAGGCAAGCGCGATCAACTCCTCATCTCCAGCAAAGCCACTTTCCGCATGGGTGACGGTCCTAACGACCTCGGCTCCTCCCGCTATCACCTCATCCGCTCTTGCGAACAAAGTCTCAAGCGCCTCAAAACCGACCGCATCGACATCTATCACCTCCACGGCTTCGACGCCACCACTCCTGTCGACGAAAGCATCGAAGCCCTCGACTCACTCGTCAAAACGGGTAAGGTTCGTTACATCGCCTGCTCCAATTTCTCCGGCTGGCACCTCATGAAGTCACTCGCCGTTTCCGCGCGCTACGGTTGGGCCCGTTACGTCGCCCATCAGGTTTACTATTCTCTGGTCGGCCGCGAATACGAGTGGGAGTTAATGCCATTAGGTCTAGACCAGAAAGTCGGCGCGCTTGTCTGGAGTCCGCTCGGTTGGGGACGCCTCACCGGCAAAATCCGCCGCGGTCAGCCATTGCCGGCGGTCAGTCGCCTGCACCAGACTGCAGAACAAGGCCCGCAAATAGAGGACGAATATTTATACAAAGTTGTCGACGCCCTGGATGCAGTAGCACAGGAGACCGGCAAGTCGGTTTCCCAAATCGCGCTCAACTGGCTCCTCGAAAGGCCCACTGTTTCGAGCCTGGTTCTCGGCGCGCGCACGGAAGAACAACTGAAAGAGAATCTTGGCGCAGTGGGTTGGAATCTCTCGCCAGATCAAATCAAGAGGTTAGATGCAGTTAGCGAATGTCCGCGCATTTACCCCTACTGGCATCAGGCGCAATTTATAGAACGGAATCCCCTGCCGGTTTAAGTTTCGCAATTTTCGCCAGAATCTCCGGTATCTCAAACACCGCGCGATTTTCCAATGCCGCCGCCTTTTCCTTCATCCTGCTCAGGTCGCCATTAGTTAGGGCCGTGCGCACCGCCTCTTCGATCGATGTCAAGTTGTCGAGCACCAAGCCCACGCCTTGTTCCGTGAGCCAATCCGCGTTGTAGCGTTCTTGTGGCAGCGTCCAGGCATTCCGTTCCACAAATACAGGTAGCTTCATCTTGATTGCCTCGGTGATACTCCCCGGTCCGGGCTTGCCGATGAAAAAATCGCACAAGCTCATGAAATAGGGGATTTCCCTGCTGAAACCCTCCAAGTGGATCTTGTTCCGCGTCTTGATCTCACGAATGCGCGTAAGGATCTTCTCATTCTTGCCGCAAATCATAATAAGCTGCAGATTGATAGAACTGTTGCCAACCCGCTCGGCGATCGACGCCATTACGCTCGATCCTTCGCTGCCGAACATCACCATGCCGGTTGGCAGTTCGGGATCTAGCCCAATCCTTCGTAATTCTTCGGCCCGGTCTATCGTCTGTGGAGCATAAAACTGTGGACGCAAAATCATCCCGCTCGTCCGAAACACACGCTCCGCCGTATAGCCCGCGCCTAACGCCTGCTGAACTGCCTTATCCGTTCCACAAATCAAATATTGCTGCTGTTTTTCAATCCAAAAATGCGGCGGGTAATCCGCCATGTCCGTCAAAATCGTCACCAGCGGCACTTCCGGCAGCGCCCGCCGCAAACTTTCGAATATGGCCCTGTTGAAATTCGGCACCACCGATACCACCATCTCCGGCTGCCGTTCGGTCCAAGTTTTCGTTAGCAGCTTAACCTGCGCCGGGTGATACAGTCGAATCACCCAGTGCATCATTGGCAGTAAGTATTCCGAGCCTAACGTCCAGCCCTTCGCCAGAGCCAGATTGTAGATATCTTCCAGCCGGATGCCGGTAACTTTGCGAAAAACGTCCAAGCTGTCTAGGATCTCCTGCAAATTGACCAGCCGAACTTGCCAGGACGGGCGAGTGTTCCCGATGACACTTTCAAGTGCCATGGCAGCGCTACGGTGTCCCCCACCGGCGTTGAAATAGATTAGATCGAGCTTCAGATTTTCGGGCAACTCCTATAGTAATTGGCACAGAGCCGCACAAAACAAGAACCTTCACCAATGTTTTGCCAAGCTGTCATAGCGCTGTAACCATTTCGGCCTTACAAATGGGGTACGAGGAAGAAAAGCTATGCTTTTTCACGTAGACTGGTGTGAGAGGCCGTTGATATGACGGCTCACCACAGCATGCTCCAATTTATTGCCACGCGCGATCACAGAATCATGCGTAAGGTCAATAAATGGCCTGCGCCTAAATGGATCCGGTTGTGGGCCATTGCCGCGACCCGGGCGGGCGACGGCTGGCTCTGGTATTTGATAGGTCTCGCCGTCCTGCTGTTTGGCGGAGAAGATCGTCTCACGGCCACTGCCTCGGCCGGTTCTGCGGCACTTGTGGGAATCGGCGTGTTTATGTCGGTAAAAAAGATTTCCGGCCGCAAGCGTCCCTGCGAAATTGAGCCCCACTGCTGGGCTACTTTACTGCCGCCCGACCAGTTTTCCTTCCCTTCAGGCCATACCATCACCGCTTTTGCCGTGGCTGTGGGAATCAGCCTCTTCTACCCGCTAATGGCACCCGCTCTGCTCTTTTGCGCCCTCAGCATTGCCGTTTCGCGCATCCTGCTGGGCATGCACTTCGTGAGCGATGTGGTGGCCGGCGCTTTCATCGGTACCGCACTGGCCTACGCCAGCTATAGCGTTTTCGCGTAGCTTCGGCAAGCTAGTATGAAGGCTAGGCGGCCCAAATCAGTTCATGCTACGCAGTTCTCTCCTTTATTTGTCCGAACAATCCTGGCTTCGTAACTGGATGGAGACATCCGCCGCATCGCGCAAGCTGACTTCGCGGTTTGTTGCCGGGCAAACGCTAAGCGATGGCATAACCGTCTTGCGCAAGCTGGCGGCCGAAAAAACCCTCGGAACCCTCGATTGTTTGGGCGAAAATGTTGAATCCACGGAAGATGCGGCAGCCTCACGAGACGCATACCTAGCTGCGCTATCTGAAATTGAAGCCGCGAAATTGCCCGCCACTGTTTCCATCAAACTCACCCAATTCGGTTTAGATCTCTCGCCGGAAGTCTGTGAAACCAATGTCCTTGCCTTGGTTCAACGCGCCAAATCAATGCAAAGCCGCGTCGAAGTCGATATGGAATCGAGCGACTATACCGACCGCACTTTGGACCTGGTTAAGCGCATGCAAGAGCTTTTTTCGGGCCATGTCCGGGCCGTCATTCAGGCATATCTGTTTCGAAGTGAGGCCGATATTCGCATGCTTTCCAGCCTGAGAATCCCGGTTCGCCTGTGTAAAGGCGCGTATCGTGAGTCCGCCTCCGTCGCTTACGAGCAGAAAACCGATGTGGATGCCAATTACGTCAAGCTGATGAAACTCTTGCTGGCCGAAGGAACCGATCCGGCTACAGCAAGCCACGATGAGAGGATCATCGACGAAGCGCTACGTCATATAGGGGAACAAAAACTCGATCCCGAACGTTTTGAGTTTCAGATGCTCTATGGTATACGGCGAGACTTGCAGCGCAAATTGGTTTCGCAAGGCTTTCGCTTACGGCTCTATGTGCCGTATGGCGATGCATGGTATCCGTACTTCATGCGGCGGCTCGCCGAGCGGCCGGCAAATCTTATCTTTCTCGCCAAGAATCTCGTCCGCAGCTAAAACGAATCTGGTTTTTTGGCAACTCTGTTCCAACGAAGGGAGTCCAACAGACTGAGATGAAATACTGGCTTTACTTAATAGCCAAATTGCTGATAGGCGGAACCGTCATGTTCGCCTTGCAGTATGGCGTTCTTCATCTCTATCCTATTCCGCAGCAGGATCCTGGAATGGAAGAAGCTTTATTTCTGCACGACGCGCCTTTCACGTTTCTGGTGCTGGCTCTTTGGCACTTGGAGGCGGCGGTGCTCGTCCTAATCGTTTTGGATCAGCGCCGGCGCTGCCGCACCTGCCTGCGTAAGTTAATCATGCCCGTGAGCACCGGTTCCTGGGGCCGGACGCTGCTGGGCCGTCCCCGCACTGAGCGTATCTGCCCCTACGGGCACGGCACTCTCACCATCGAAGATCTGCAAATCACAGGCCGCCAGCTTCCAGATTGGCATCCGCACGACGACGATATCTGGAAAGAGTTAGAATCGTATTATCAAGCTCGTAAGTAACGACGTGTAGCTGCGGGCGTCTAAACAGAGAGACCGATTCTTTCCCAGGCTACCTCAATTTGCCTCTACGCATACGACTCCCGAAAAGCTCGTCCCGCGGCCGCGGTCGTGGCGTGCGCTTTGACGCCGCCCAAATCAGCCGTTTCGTTTTCTTTGGATTGCTGGGCATTATTGCAATCGTGGTCGGCTATGTAGCCTTCAGCTACGTGAAATACTCCAACATTGCCGATGCGAAGTTGGAAAAAGGGCCGTTCCCCAACTCATCTACTTTGTTCGCGGCGCCCCGCACGGTCGGCGTGGGCGACGATGCAACCAAAGCTGGAATAGCCGCCAAGTTGAACGAGAGTGGCTATGAAGAAGACGCCAAGACGAACTCTTACGGTTGGTATCATCTGACGCCCGACGGCATTGAAATCTTTCCGGGCAAACAATCGGAAACCGAGTCCGAGCCGGCAGTGCTCCGCATTAAGGACGGCAAAATCCTTTCGATTATCGCGCTCAGCGACAATTCGACCCGCCCCGAATATGCGCTCGAGCCCGCCGTGTTGAGCACGATGTTCGACGAAAACCGCGCAAAGAGGCGCCTTGTCAAGTTCGAAGACATTCCACCAGTGATGGTCAATGCCGTTGTCTCGATCGAGGACAAGCGTTTCTTCCAGCACTCGGGCTTCGATCCACTGCGGATCGTAAAAGCTGTTTTCATGGACCTTCGTCAAGGGCGTAAGGCTTACGGCGCCTCGACGCTGACGCAGCAACTGGCCAAAATGATTTGGCTTGATCCGCGCAAAACGTTCGCCCGCAAGTTCGAGGAATTGCTCATCACGGTTCACCTCGAGCGCAAGCTCACCAAACAGAAAATTTTCGAGTACTACGCGAATCAGGTTCCCCTAGGCAGGCGGGGTTCGTTCGGTATCAGTGGCTTTGGTGAAGCGGCACAGGCATTTTTCGGCAAAGACATGAAGCAACTCAATTTGCCGGAAGCTGCCACTTTAGCCGGGCTGATTCAGCAACCCAGCGCTCTCAACCCGTTCCGCTGGCCCGATCGTGCCAAAGCCCGGCGCAACGTTGTGCTCAAACTGATGCTCGACAACGGCTACATTTCGCGGATGGAGTATACACAAGCGGCCGAGTCGCCCATGAATGTTACCAAACAGGGCATTGAGTCCACCGATGCGCCGTATTTCGTGGATCATGTGAATGAACAGTTGGCCGATCAGTTTGGCGAACGCGATTTTCAACAATCGGGTTCGCGCATCTACACCACGCTCGATCTCGATTTGCAGCATGACGCTGCCATGGCGGTAGCGGACGGTGTCAAACACCTGGATGAGATCTTGACCAAACGCAACAAGGGCCAACCGTTTGAAGCGCCCCAAGTGGCGTTGATTTGCCTCGATCCGCACACCGGAGAAGTCAAGGCGTTGATTGGGGGACGGAATTACGGTATGAGCCAGTTGGATCACACCAACGCAGAACGCCCCTCGGGTAGTATCTTTAAACCGTTCGTCTACGCAACTGCGCTTAACGGCGGCCTGTTGAACAGTCCCAATATGATGACGACCTCTTCGATTGTGGACGATGATCCTAAGACCTTCCTGTGGAACGGCGACGAATACAACCCTCACGATATGCACAAAAATTGGTTGGGGCCAGTCACGTTGCGCACGGCCTTCGCGCACTCCTTGAACGTCCCTGCCATCGAGGTAGCTGAGCAAGCAGGGTATCGGAACGTGGCCGATCTGGCTCACAAAGCCGGTTTGGAAAACGTGCGCGCTACCCCTTCCATGGCGCTCGGCACCTACAACGTCACGGCCATGGATATGGCAGGAGCCTACACTATCTTCGCCAACGACGGCGTGATGGTGTCGCCGCGTTTGATTTCGCACATTGTCGATAAATCCGGCAAGGATATTTGGACTTCCGAAGCGGAAACCAAGCGCGTGCTCGATCCGCGCGTCAATTTTCTGGTGGTTAGCTTAATGCAGGAAGTGCTTCGTTCGGGTACCGCCGCCGGCGCATCGCGGTACGGCTTTAATCTTCCCGCCGCGGCCAAGACGGGCACATCGCAAGATGCCTGGTTTGCCGGTTTCACCTCCAAATTGTTGTGCATTGTTTGGGTGGGGCTGGATGACTATAAAGACATCAAGATGCAAGGCGCCGACGCTGCCATGCCGATCTGGGCGGAATTCATGAAGCATGCGCACGAGCACCGCGCTTACCGCAATGTTTCGCAATTCAGCATTCCCAGCGGTATTGTGAGTGCGCAAATCGACAACGGTTCGGGCCAACTTGCCACGGGCGGTTGCCCGCCAACCGATCTTCGCACAGAATACTATCTCGACGGCACTGCACCCACACAGTACTGCCCGCTGCATTCGGGCGGAACGGAAGTGACTGGGTGGCAAGAGCCATTGCCCAATGTACCCGCGACCGGTCTTCCCCCAACAGCGCAAGTGGTGCCCCCTACAACCACCTTAGACCCTCCCCAAGCACCGCAGACCGATACCAATTCCCAAAAAGACAAGCCGAAGAAGGGCTTGTTTGAAAAGTTAAAAAAGCTTTTCCATTAGCCGCGTTTCGAATTCGCGAATCCAATATCGAAACCGAGCCAGGGGGCGTCAGCGACCTATTCAGGCCGGCCTTATGTCCTTTAAAGAAAGACACCAGCCGGCATAGCCGCGCTTTCGCGAAAACGGATCATCCTCAATTTGCAAAAGAACATCGAGCTTCATCCCAGGCTGGAGCAGGTCTTGCCGGGTGCCGAAATTCCAGGCCTTGGCGAAGAGTGTTCGGCCGTCTTGTCGAAGAGCTACGCTGAAGTGTGTGCCTTCTTTTAAGACTTTCGGCGGCCCGGCGATTTCGACGCCTGCACTACAAAAGGTTGGCGTCGCGTTGCCGAAACCGAATGGCCCGAGCGAGAAGATCTGTTGGATGCACTGTTCCGACAGTTCGCGAAACGTAACGTGCGCGTCGACCGGGTAGGTTGGCCGGAGGTCGTCGGGCGTCAGTTTTGTGGCAGCGAAGGCGTGGAAGCGGCCTTGAAACTCATCTAGGTTCCTCGCGTGTAGTGTGAGTCCTGCTGCCTGGCGATGCCCGCCGAACTTCCTGAATAACTGGGGCATGCTTTCGAGCGCTTCCAGGAGGTGAAAGGCCGGAATGCTGCGGCCCGATCCTCCCAGATGTGGGCCTTCGCTTTCGTCCACATTGTGCGCATCGCTCAAAACAAAAACTGGTCGCGAGAAACGTTCGACCAGACGGCTCGCGACGATTCCCAAAACACCGGGATGCCAATTGGGACCAGTGAACACCAAAGCGCTCTTATCGTACGCCAAAGCGCTGTTCTCCTCACACTGCTGGAGGATTGTTTCCACGATCTCCGTTTCCACTTGCTGGCGTTCGCGATTGAGCCCGTCAAGCTGCTCGGCCAAATCGCGGGCGCGCGTTTCGTCGCCGGTGAGAAAAAGTTCGATCACATCGCTCGCGCTCGCCATGCGTCCCGCCGCGTTGATGCGCGGGGCCAAGCGAAACGCCACTTGATGGGCTGAAGGTGTTTCTCCATCGTCGAAACCGGCGACCGCAAGCAAGGCGCGCAGGCCTGGATTGCGTACCTGACGGAGGCCTGAGAGACCGCGCCGCACGATCACGCGGTTTTCGCCAATCAGCGGAACAATGTCCGCCACAGTGGCAATGGCCACCGGCTTGAGAAAGGAATCGAGTAGCGCCGCTTGGCGCTCTGGAGCCAGCGCACTGCGCGAAAGCATTGCTTGCACAAGCTTGAACGTGACACCTGCGCCGCAAAGATTCTTGTTGGGGTAAGGGCAATCGGGCCGGTTCGGATTGAGAACTGCAACGGCGGGAGGCAACTCCGTGTCGGGCAGATGATGATCGGTAACAATGACGTCGATCCCGCGTTCCTTGGCGTGCCGGACGACATCGTTCGCGCGGATGCCTGTGTCGACGCTGACTATCAAGCGAACACCCGACTCCGCGGCGCGTTCGATAACGTCGTTGCGCATGCCATACCCGTCTCTCAAACGGTGTGGAATAAAAAAATCGGCCGAGCCTCCCAAAATCTCAATAGCTTTTTTCAAAACCACGATCGAGGATGTGCCGTCCACGTCGTAATCGCCATAGAGAAGTATGGGCTCACGCGCGTTAATGGATTGCATCAAGCGAGTGAGTGCTTCCTCCATGTCGCGCATCTGGAACGGATCTTCAAGCGCTGTGAGTTTGCTCGAGAGAAATTCCCGAGCGCTGACAGTATCGGCGTAGCCGCGATGGACCAAAACGGCTGCGACGACGCGATGGATGCCCAGGCTCTGGCGCAGCGTCTCAATGACTGAGTTGTCGGAATTCGGCAGGTTCCAACGGGCGGCCGCTCGCGTTGTTGCGGCCATTAGTTATTCGAGAAGTAACCGCCGCCGATGGGTCCTTCTTCTTCCTCTTCATCGGCGAAGGGTCCTGCGGCCATTTCCAATTCGTTCAGAATGTCTTGCATGGAATCGTACCAATCGGTGCGCAGCTCAAACAGGTAGAGGCGGCCTTCTAAAGCGAAGGAAAGCTGCAGTGAGCAGGTGAACCCTTCATACGCCTGCAGTTGCTTCAGGCGGGTTTCAAAATGACGTTTTTCTTCGCGCGTGAAATCGGCTGTTTCGAGTTCTTCCAGTGCTTCGTCGATTTGATCGAGTTGAAAGGCTTCCTGGTTGAAGACAACAAGCTTGGCGCCGGATTGGCGCGCGGTCTCGAGAAACTCGCGAAAATCGGGATGGTGCTCCGTGTCCCAACTCACTTGAATCAGTGAATCGAGCATGCGATGGTAACCGTAGAAAATCGGAGTCCCCGATTTCTCCAAGTGTGCCTGCATCTCTTTGCGTAAGGTTTCTAGATCTAAAGCCATCCGTTTCCAACCGTATCAAATTCGGAACGGGTACTCAGGCAGGGACAAACACCGGGCGGCTGGTAACCTCATCAGCCTTAACAGCATCATTCCTAAGCAGATTGAATAAGTATAAGAATGTGGGGCGTGTGGCAAAACTAATTGCGCTCATGGCGTGTGTCGCTGGATGTCTGGCAGCGCAGAGCGGTTTTGTGAGGTCGGCGGGTCAGCCTATTCCCGGGGCTACCGTTACGCTTGTGCAAAATGGGCAAACCTTAACCACGGTGACAGACCGCGACGGCCACTATGGCTTTTACTCAGTGGGGCCGGGAACCTGGAGCGTCACCATTGACATGTTTGGTTTCGACACGTTCAAGAAGGATGTGGATTTCGGTAAAGCTACCGGACCGGTGAATTTTGAGATTCAACTGAAGCCATCGCAGGCGCTGGAACGTATGCAGCGGTTTTCGCAAGGCGGCGGGGCCCGCGCGGGCGGCAACGGTAGCGCCGGAAATGGCGGCGGAGCATCCGGGAATGCAGGCGCGGGGCCAGGTCGTGCCGCCAATAACAGCGCGGCGCTGGACCAGGATTTCCAAAACGAGTTGAACGCGCAGTCGAGTACAGAAGCACCATTGGGCGCTCAAAGCAGCAACGACTCATTCTTGATTTCCGGCAGCTTGAGTCCTGGCATGGCTCAAGGCGCGCAAGCAGACTCGGGTCCAACGCCTTTCGGCCCCGGTGGGCCGGGCGGTCCGGGCGGTGCTGGAGCGGCGTTCGGTGGAAACCAAGCTGCTGGCGCTCCAGGATTCGGCGTGGGCGGAGCCGCTCAAACCGGCGGCGGTGGTGGTTTCGGTGGCGGCGGAGGATTTGGCGGCGGTGGAGGTCGTGGCGGTGGCGGTGGTGGAGGCGGCTTCGGTGGCCGTGGCGGAGGTCAACAAGGACGTCGCGGCCAAGTGGCGGGAGCACAGTTTGGGAACGGCCGGCGGCGGCAACAGGCCATTCATGGTCAGTTATCTTTCACTTTGCAGAACTCGGCGCTGAATGCCAAGCAGTTTTCCATTAATGGGCTTGATATTCCGCAAGCGGCTTATGCGCAGAGCCGCTTTAGTCTCATTGTTGGCGGTCCGCTGGTGATCAAGAAATTGAAGGATCCCAAGACGCAGTTCTTTCTCACGTATTTCGGAACGCGCGCCAAAGATCCGCAATTGTTTGCGGAGAACGTGCCGACGGAAGCCGAGCGAAGTGGCAATTTCTCCCAGATATCGTCCGTCATCTACATACCGAACACGAATTCGCCATTTCCAAACAATCAGATTCCGGCGAACATGCTCAATGGGATTTCTTTGGGGTTATTGAAGTATTACCCGTTACCGAACGAGCTTGGAACCGCCAACAACTATCAATATGAGACAGCGTACGCAGCGAACACCGATAATTTGGGTTTTCGCATACAGCGTAATATCACCGACAAAGACCGGCTTTCGGAGAACATCCAGTACCAGCGGCGGCAAGGAACAACGGCGAACGCATTCGGCTGGGCCGATCCCAGCAACGGGTACGGCATTAACACAACCACAGGCTGGACACGCAATCTTTCGACAACTTTAATCAGCAACTTTCAGATCCGCTTCAACCGGAACTACAGTCAATCGGTCCCATACTTCTCGACACTCCCGGATGTCTCGGCCGAGCTTGGAATCACGGGTACATCGACGAATCCGCTCAATTACGGCCCGCCCAGCTTGAACTTCACCAACTTCGGCGCCCTGACCGACGACGTTCCCAGCTTGACGCGCAATCAATCGCAAGGTTTTACCGAAGGCATAAATTGGATCAAAGGGCTGCACAACTTCAGTATCGGCGCTGGTTATACGCGCGCGGACTTGAGCACGCAGACCGATCCGAACGGCCGCGGCACCCTGAATTTTACCGGCCAAGCGACCAGCGCATTGAGCAGCAGCGGTACAGCCGTCACCGGCACCGGTTATGACTTTGCAGATTTTCTGCTGGGCATGCCGCAATCGAGTTCCATTCAATACGGCGAACAGACCAATTACTTTCAGCAAAACCAGTCGAATGCTTACTTCCAGGATGAGTGGAAGATCCGCTCGGAATTGACGCTGATTTTAGGCGTGCGCTACGAATATTTTGGGCCGATCGAAGAAAAGTATGGACGAATCACGAATCTGGCGATTGGGCCGGACTTCACTTCGGCAACACCGGTATATCCATCGACGCCGGGCGAGCCAGCGGCCTTGATCCACGGCGATTATGAGGACTTTTCGCCGCGGCTGGCCCTAGCCTACAAGGTGCCGGGCGCTAAGAAATCGACGATTATCCGGGCTGGCTATGGCATTTACTACAACGGACAGATTTATAACTCATTCATTCAAAATTTCGCGAAACAGCCACCGTTTGCGACTTCGATTGAATTGAACACCACTGCGGCGAATCCGCTATTCATTGCAAATCCATTCGGCTCGACGAGTACAACCGGGTTACCGACTTATGCGGTTGATCCCAATTACCGCACGCCTTATGCCGGCACGTGGAATTTTTCGGTACAACGCGAATTGGGCCAAGGTTTCTTCGGCACCCTAACATATCTGGGAACAAAGGGAACACGTTTGGATGTCAAAATCGTTCCGAACCAGGAGCCGCCGGGGAGTCCCGAGGCATTGACCAGAACCTCTACGCTTTACACCTACGACGAGTCGAATGGCGATTCTATTTTTCACGCGCTCCAGTTGCGTCTGAACCGGCGCTTTAATCGCGGGTTGTCCTTCCAGGCTTTCTACCAATTCGCTAAATCGATCGACGATTCGTCCACTTTCGGTGGAGCAGGGAATGCCAATACGGTTGCGCAAAACTGGCAGGACATATCGGCGGAACGGAGTTTGTCGAACTTTGACATACGGCATCAGTTCACGAACACTTTTGTGTGGACTTCTCCCATTGCCGGCCCCGGTTCGCACGTGGCGGCCGATGGTAAAGTCGGCAGGCTTTTGAAGGATTGGCAGATTAGCGGCACTATTACAGCGCAGACGGGTGTGCCGCTCACAGCACGCGAATTGGGCAACACACAGCAACTGGCGCAGACTAACGGCGTTGGCAGTGGCCGAGCCTCGGTTACCGGCGAGCCGATCGATGAGGGCAGCGGCTTCTTCAATTTAAATGCTTTTACCGTGTCGGCACCCGGCACTTACGGCAATGCCGGTCGCAATACTATTCCGGGGCCGGGGCTCTTTACTTTGAATGCCGCGCTGGCCAGATCGTTTACCTTTGCCGAGCAGCGGCGCATCGAGTTTCGCGTCGAGACAACGAACCTGTTCAATAATGTCAACTATACGAATCTGTATACCGTCGTGAATGCGGCGAATTACGGTTTGGCTAGTTCGGCGGCTGCCATGCGCACAATACAAGCAGTAGTGAGGTTCCGGTTTTGAAAACAATTGCGTCCATACTTACTTTGTCGTTGGCCCTCCAGCCGATGGTTGCCTATCAAACGCGGCCAACTTACACCATCGACACAAGCGTGGTCATTGTGAACGTCACCGTTCTCGATCGCGACGGTAAACCTGTTCCGAATTTGACCAAGTCGGATTTCGAGTTATACGAAGACGGCAAGCCGCAGAAAATACAGGCGGTGGATTATCAAAAACTCAGTAGCAATGCACTCCCGCCCGTGACGGCCACACCACCCGCACCGCCGCCTGAGCCGAAGGGTTACAATCCTGATGCCGAAAAGAACGCGGTGCAGACGTCGCTGTTAACGAAATATCAAGACCGGCGGTTGATGGTAATGTTGTTTGATTTTTCGTCGATGCAGCCGGCTGAGCAGCTCCGCGCGTGCAATGCAGCGATTAAGTTTCTCACCAGCCAGATGACGACCAGCGATTTGGTTTCCATCATGATATTTACATCAGAGCTAAAGACGGTGCAGGATTTTACGTCCGACCGCGACTTGCTCATCGCCACCATCAATAAATTCCGTATTGGCGAATCGAGTGAGAACGCAACGGTCGCCGACGAGGGCGCCGATGCGCAAGATGCGAGCGGGCAATTTGTGGCCGATGAGACCGAGTTCAACATCTTCAACGCTGATCTGAAATTAGCGGCGCTGGAGGATGCGGCGCGCAAGCTGGGCGAATATCCGGAAAAAAAGGCGCTGGTGTATATATCCAGCGGCATTCAAAAGAACGGTGTGGATAATCAATCGCAATTGCGCGCCACCGTGAACACCGCAATTCGCTCGAACGTGGCTTTCTATCCGATTGATGCCCGTGGTTTGTCGGCGGCGGTGCCGGGCGGCGATGCCACCCAAACCGGCGGCTTTGGCAACGAGATCGCCAGCGGGGCAACCCACAATACGAATCTGGCAAACTTCAACAATCAACAGGAAACTCTGGCTACGCTCGCGCTCGATACCGGCGGCAAAGCGCTGCTCGATTCAAACGATTTGACGGAAGGGATCCGCCAGGTGCAGCAGGATTTTTCCAGCTACTATGTGCTCTCTTACGCCAGTTCGAACTCCGCCATGGATGGAAAGTATCGGCGCATTCAAGTGAAACTGGCGCCGAAGCTTGCCAGTTTGCGCGCCAAGCTTGATTATCGGCAAGGTTACTACGCATCCACGACGTTCTCGCACATGGCCGAAGGCGACAAAGAAGCCCAGCTCGAAAAGGCTTTGGTGTCGGACAATCCAGCCACCGATTTGCCAATCGCCGTGGAAGTGGATTATTTCCGTATGGAGAAGACCAAGTATTTCGTGCCTATTGCCGTGAAGATTCCGGGTTCGGCCTTGGCGTTTAAGAGTAAGGGCGCCAAACAGGCTACCGAACTCGACTTTATCGCCCAGGTGTACGATGATCGGAACCGTTCCGCAGCCACCGTGCGCGACACCATTCCGCTGAAGCTTGCCGAAGATGTGGCGGGCCAGGTGGTGCATAAGAGCATCCAATACGACACGGGCGTCACGCTGACTCCGGGAAAGTACCGGCTGCGCTTTGTGGCGCGCGAGAACGGTGAAGGCAAGGTGGGCACGTACGAAGCGAAATTCGAGATCCCCGACGTGACTAGCGAGAAAACACTAAGATTCAGCTCGGTCATCTTGAGTAATCAGCGTGATCCCGTCGCCAGTCAAGTGGCAGGCGTCAAGAACAGCAAGAAGCTGGTGGAAACCAACCCGCTGATTGCCGACGGCAAAAAGCTTGTGCCCAACGTCACCAAGGTCTTCCGCGTGAACCAAAACATGCTGGTCTACGTGGAAGTGTACGATCCCAATATCCCCGATTTTCTGCCAGAAAACTTCAAGCGTGCCAGTGTCTCCGCGAGTCTGGCGCTCTATAAAGACGACAAGAAAGTGTTTGAATCGCCGTCCGTCCGGGCCAACCGGCTTTCCGAAACGCGCACCGGGACCCTGCCGGTGTGGCTGCAAATGTCGATGGCAAAAATCCCGCCGGGGACTTACGATGCGCAGGTGAACCTGATTGATGAGTTTGGAAAGAAGTTTGCCTTTCCGCGTGCAAGTCTAGCCGTCTTGAATCAGTAGCGCCTAGCGTATCTGCGAAATTGGGCGCACGCCCACTCATCTTAAAGACGTTTCGACCTGGTGGATGCTCGAAGCGTCAGGGCTTCATTAAAACAGCAAACCCCGCTGTATCAAAGCGGGGTCGGCAATCGAAGCGGAAAGGAGGTACAGCCTATGTATCTTCTCGCGTTGGTCGCTGTTCTGATCTTAGTCAGACGGCGGCCGACCTGATGCGATTATATCTTGTTCTCCCAAACAAATCCAGCCCCTGATCTCCCATTTTTCGATCCTCGACGAAGCAAAGGTGGGGACCGCCACAGCGCCCGAAATTAGCCCCGATGCGAAGCCGCCTGCCCCAACCATCGCGTGCTGGCGGTCCCCATTTTGGGTTGCTCACCGCCTGATCGCCGAAAGTCACAGCCTGTTCAGTCCGGCACCGCCGGAGGCTGGGCCAGCCCCTGTTCATCCATGTGATCGTTCGCCAGCCATAGTCTGCTATAATACACCTATGCGAATTGGTTATAGTCGCAGGCCGGAAAGTCGTTTTCCCGGTCGGCAACTTCTAATCGCGGCAAGCGGTATTTCGGCAGTTTTGCTCGGCACTTGGGGCTTGGAGAGGACCATCTCTAAACCCAAGGTTGATGTGGCTGGGGTCTTTAACTCCCATCCCAAAACTGACCCTCGGACCATACGTCTGAAGAAATTCCTCGGTAAGCTCCATTGTCCGGTAGCTTACTTATCCGAGGATTTCGTACGCGCGGCCGACGACAATCACCTGGATTGGCGGCTTCTTCCCAGCATCGCGATTATTGAATCGGGTGGCGGGAAAGCCTACATTCGGGAAAAGAACAACATCTTCGGTTGGGGAGGCGGCGAGATTTACTTTAATAGTGTTCAAGCCGGACTTCAGACCGTAGCTTACGAATTAGGTCGTGGACCGCTATATCGGCGTCACAACTCGCTCGGCAAACTTCATCTGTACAATCCTGATGAAAACTATGCCCAGCAAGTGATGGCCGTGATGCGGAGAATCAGCCCTGTGGTGAAGCTCGGTTCCGAAGAAGAAATTGTCAAGATAGACGGCGAGTACGTTTATATGGACAAAGCAGCAGACATCGCCAGACGTTAAAACGGCTGGAGAAACGAAAGGCGGCTCGCGTTTGCAAAGCGCGAGCCGCTTTTTGTTTTATAGGAGAATAGATGCATGGTCGCGGTCGCCGAAAACCTCACTCTCGCTGAGTTCCAATCCAAGTACGAAAAGGGTGATTCTTTGTACGAGTATTGGCGCGGCCGGGCCATGCGCAAAGGTATGCCAACATGGCTCCACGGTTTATTGCAGGGCATCGTCATCACATTGCTCAATGAAGCTGGCTACGTAGCCGGTTCGGAAGTGGAACTGAGAATTGTTGCGGATGCCCGCCCGAAGCCGGACGTTATTGCGACAAAGGGAGACGTTGAGGATCCCTATCCGACCAAGGCGGTCGATGCCGTCGTTGAAATTCTGTCGCCGGATGATTCCATGACATTCGTCATTGAAAAATGCCGCGCTTATCATGAATGGGGCTTTTCGAATATTTACGTAGTCGACCCCGCCAGTCGCTTGGTTTTTTGTTGGACCGGAAACGCGCTTGAAATCTCAGATTCTCTGACTACGGTGCCTTCCGCGAAAATCTGGGAGCGGCTCGATCTGCTGCTGAAGCGGCCGCGAACGTAGCAGCCTGCCTGCCCAAGCTGGCAGGGCGATTACTTAGCCGCAACTTGAGTGGAAGAAACAAACTCCTTCACATGCGCAAACTCGCTGCGCGCGGATTGAGATCCGTTGTCTGTGACCTTCATCAGAGTGGCGTAATATTCCGCAGCTTTTGTCCTGTCGCCTGCCGCCTCGGCGGCCAGCCCTGCATGGAACAGGCCATTGAAACGGTTCGGACTCATCTTGAGCGCCAATTCATATTCCACCAGCGCCTGCTGCGGCTGGTGAAGTTCCAGCAGCATGTCAGCCAGCATCTCACGGGCTGGAATGTCGACCTCTCCTTGGCCAACCTTGTCTTGCAAGTCCGCACTCGCTCTCATTTCTTGCAATGCCTCTTGCTGTTTACCGTCCGCCAAGTCAGTCCACGCCGCCATTTCACCGCGTTCGATTTTTGTGAAAGTCGAATCCGCCATGTAAGCGTACTTGCCCTTCTTGATTTCCTCCATCAAAGCTTCGTACCGAGCGAGGCTAGCTCGCGCTCTTTGCGGATCATGCAAGTGTCCGGCCGCCAGCGTGCGCGCCCAATAAGTTACGAGCTGCGCGTGGGGAAGCGCGCCAGCGGCTGGCTCAAGCGCGGCTGCGGATTTCCAGTCCCTCATCTCCAAATAGTAAATGGCTGGGAATTCGTCGCGATAGGCAGCGAACATACCGTCCATTCCGTGAGTCGCCATGTGCGGCATAGACTCAAAACGGGTCAGCAATGCCGCCGTCTTATCTAAAATGCCCTTGGCGTTGACATCCTGGCCGCTTTGCAGATAGGCGTAAAGCAGAAAGTCGTCGGCATGAAGCTGGTTGAAAGCGCCACTCCGATGCCGGGCCTCCGCAGCCTCCGACGCAGCGACAGAACCAAGATTGGAATCGATATCTTGCTTCCACATGCCGAGCCGCGCAAAGATGTGTCCTGGCATATGAACGGCGTGCGACGCTGCGGGCGCGATGTCGCCGTAGCGCTCAGCGGCCGTCAGTCCTTGCGAAGCCAGCGATGGCGTATCGCACGCATGAATGATGTAATGCACCAATCCCGGATGATCGGGATTTTGCGCAAACAACGGAGTGAGCACGGCAAGCGCTTTGTGTGCATTCGTTAAGCTCGTGTCATTGGGAGCCGCCGCAGCCAGCAGCGAGAGCGCATAGAACGCCCCTGCATCAACGTCGTTCGGATAATGGTGATAGAGCTTCTCCATCGCCGCTGAATAAGCCTCGATGCGCGCCTGATAGCCTTGCTGGCCCGGCCGGAAAAAATCGCTCAGCGCTGCAATGTATTCGCGTTCGCGCGCGGTCTTCGCGGCGGGCGACGGAGCTTTCTGCATCTCAGCCCAGGCGCGCGCCATAGTGCCTTCGTCCGGCCGATCCCAAATCTGATGGAACGTGCTGATCGCGCTGCCCCAATGCGACATCGCGCACGCCGGGTCGGCCTTTGCGATTTCCTCAAACTGCTTTTGCGCCTCTTCGTACCAGAAGTCGTGCAGTAGGGCAATCCCGCGATTGAAGGACACTTGCACGGACGGCGAACAGGAGGTCGAGAAGGTGACAGTGCCCAAACGCTCGGACTTGTCGTTTTGCGCGAGAGCTACCGCGGGCAACGCCATTAGTACCAGCAGGAAAACCGAAATGGATTTCATACCGCTCGATTATAGAACGAAGTGGCCTTCGCAGCCCCGCTGCTTGCAAATTGGCCGTGGACCATTTTCGGTGTCATGCAGATTATTTTCCGTAGGTCGCCGCCACCAAGCGGGTCACCACATCACTGCGAAAGGGCAACCGCGGGTCGCTCGCCAGCGCAGTGCGGCTCTCCCCAAGCCAACGCTCGGCCTCAGTCGCTCGGCCCAAACTCCTGAGACACGCACCATAGGCACTCTTTGCTTCCGCGATCTGCCAGGTAGGAAGCGGAAATGGCATCTGTTGCGCCGCTGTTATGGCAGTTTTGAGAAGTGGCTCCGCCTCCGCCGCTTTCTTCAGTGCCACGAGCACTTCCCCCAGCCTAACTTCCGCCGTCAGAACCGCTGGGTGTCCGCTCGGTAATCGTTTCCGTCGAATCGCCAGTGCCTGCCGCAGCATTGATTCAGCATCCGCCAAATCGCCTTGAAACGCCCGATCTTCGGCCAGTTCAATCAGCGAATTTGCGAACGCTGGTGTCTCGTCGCCGCCCAGTTTGCGCCGCATTTCAAGCGCCCGCCGCGCTTCGCCCTCGGCCGTGGCATATCCCCCTCGGTCAAAATCCAGCAACCCCAGGTTCGCCGTAATTTGCGCGGCCGGCCAGGTATTCATAGCGCTCGCCTTCTCTAAAATGTCAAGCATATGCCGGTAAGTCGAAGCCGCTTCGGCATAATCTCTCTTTGCTTCGAGCAGTCTCCCCCAGTTGTTCATAGGTCCGGCCAGCCTTGGATGTTCGGGCCCCAGCCGTTTCACACCATTTTCCAACGCTTCTTTTACAAATGGTTCGGCTGCACGCCAGTCGCCTTCTTCCAGCAGCACATACCCTAAATTGTTCAGCGTGTACAACAAATCCGGATGCTCCGGACCCATGATTTTCCGGCGCACTGCCAGCGTTTCGCGAAGTTTCTGTTCGGCGCCAAACAAGTCTCCTCGATCAATCAAGCTGCTGCCCAAATTGTGCAGGGAAAGAGCGTAGTCGGGACTATTCGCGCCGTACTTGCGTCGCGCAATTTGTACCGCCTCTTCCAAAAGATGCCGTGCCTCTTCGAATTGGCCTTTTCTCTCCAGGGTGAGAGCCAGGTAATTTCGCGTGCCAACCCCAAAGTCCGGACCGTTCTGCCGGTCAATGGCAAGAGTCTGCCGCAAAATGCCAATCGCTTGATCGTCCTTCGCCTCCCAATAGAAGCACTCACCTAACTCACCCATCAGCCGTGCAACTTCCGGACTCGTCTCGCCCAGAGATTTGCGCTTCCCGGCAATCAGGCTCGCGAGTAATGGCTCGGCTTTTCCATACTGCCCCTTATCGCGCGCCAGTTCCGCTAACAGTTCCTGCGCCTTGGCCCCTTCCTCACTCCCCGCCCCGAATGTCTTGCGATCTAAGTCAAAAGAGCGCTGCCCCAAAGCTTGTGCTTGATCGAAGAATCCAAGGCTGCGGTACGCTTCTGCAATGGTTTCAAGCAACGAGGCGCGCACTCCCGGCTGCGAAGCCAGTTCACTGTCGATCCTCTGCGCGCCCCGGTCGAGCAATGTCCGCGCCGTAATCGTTTCGCCGCGCGCCTCGTCCGGCGTAGCCGCTCGAAACATGTCAGCCATGAATTGTTTTTCTTGATCGGCCGTTTCTCGCTCCCGCTGTGCCCGTTTGGCGAGGATGCCCATGCCGATACCGAAACCCGCCAACGAGAGAACGAACAGTGCCGCAGCAGCCACACTCACCTTATGACGGCGCACAAACGTGCTGGCGCGGTACCCCCACGTATCAGTGCGCGCCTGCAGCGGATAGCCGCCCAAGTAAGCCGCAACGTCGGACGAAAAGTAGGCAATCGAAGAATACCGGCGTTCCGGTTCCTTCCGGATCGCCATCATCGCAATGCGGTCCAGATCTCCCTTCAAGCGGCGTGCGCGTACAGAATCTTTGCAGACCGCGCTCGGCGTGGGAGGCGTTTGTTCGCAGATAGCCCGGGCGATTTCCAACGGGTTATCCGTCTTCGCACGAAACGGTCGCACCGCTGCCAACAACTCATACAGCAAAACTCCCATTGAATAAACGTCGCTCGACGTCGTCACGGGTTCGCCGCGTATCTGTTCAGGACTGGCATATTCCGGCGTCATCAGCCTTTCGCTCGCTCGCGTTTGCGTGCTGCCGTCCAGTTCCGGATCGAGCAGCCGCGCGATCCCGAAATCCAACAGTTTCGGAACGCCGCTGGAAGTGACAAGAATATTCGCGGGCTTCAGATCACGATGAATGACAAAGCGGTGGTGCGCGTAATCCACCGCCGCGCAAACCGTACGGAACAATTCGAGGATCGCCGTCAGCGGCAGTTTGTTGCGCACGCAGTACTCGTTGATCGGCAGCCCCTCAACGTACTCCATGACCAGATAGGGCAACCCCTCGGCGCTGACTCCGCCATCCAGCAAACGCGCGATGTTCGGGTGATTGAGATGCGCCAGAATCTGCCGCTCCCGCCGGAACCGGAAAAGCATTTCGCGACTGCGCACCAGATCGGCGCGCATCAGCTTCATTGCCACTTTCTGCTCATACACTTCGTCGGCCCGGCACGCTAGATAAACGCTTCCCATGCCGCCGTCACCCAGCGGTTCCAGAATTTTCCAAGGACCGATGAGCGAAGATTGCCCCGACCATTCCCGCGCCGCTCGTTTAAGCGGCTGCTCGATGAACCCGGCCGTGTTGCTCGAAAACGCAAGCAGCGATTCCACTTCGCGCCGCAACGCGGCATCGCCGGCGCAAGCATGATCCAGAAAAACCGCGCGGTCTCGCTCGTCCATATCGGAGGCTTGATAGAAGAGACTTTCAAGAAGCCGCCAGCGTCCTGGATCGGGGGCAAGGGCCGTAGTCATAATGAAAACTGCTACGCTGGCGCGCCGCTGAGATCCCGCTGCAGCCAGGCTTTCGCCATCCTCAATTCACGATGCACCGTGGCCGCCGAAATGCCCAGCACTGCCGCGGTCTCGTCATAGGTAAGGCCGCCGAAAAACAACAGCTCCACCACTTGGCTCTTGCGGGCATCGTGCACCGCCAGCCGCTTCATCGCATCGTCCAATTCGGAAATCCCCGGACCAGAAGCGGGTCCCACCACCACCGCGTCGTCGAGCGAAACATGGCTCGCGCCCGAGCCCCGCTTTTTGCGGTTTCCTGTCCTGGCGTGATCCACCAAAATGTGGCGCATCACCCGCGCCGCAACTGCATAGAAGTGCAGCCTGTCTTGCCACGTCCCACCCGCATCCACCATTCGCAGATACGCTTCATGAACAAGCGCTGTCGCACGTAATGTGTGATCCGGCCGCTCCGCCCGCAAACACCCCATAGCCAGCTTGCGCAGGTGCTCATAAACAAGCGGGATGAGTTGATCGAACGCAGCGCGATCCCCGCCGCTCAGCTTGTTCAACAGACGTGTCACAGCCTGCCGTTCGGCTGGCTCCGCGCGAGGTTCCAGATTCGAGTGCATGCTCACCAGCTTTCCTATCAGTCTAATACTGAACGGAGTGCTCATGGGACTGCCGCCCACCGATATGCCGAAGCCGAGCCGCGAGTTTGTGAACGAGCGGTACACGATCCCGACTTGCAGCGTTCTTCTTCACCGGAGCGGCAGGTGTAAAAGAGAAAGGACCGGAACCGCTTCCAATCCGTGCGGCCCAGTCCCTTATTTTCGACTCGATCTAAATTCGCTCTTACTGCAATACCTTGCGAGCCGCTTTGGCGTCGGTAGCGGCCTTCTTTTGTGCCTGCATTTCCTTTGCCTTTGCGAATTTTTTCTGGAAACGGTCTACGCGGCCTTCTGTGTCGACCAGCTTCTGCCGGCCCGTAAAGAACGGGTGGCAGCTTGAGCAGATTTCGACGCGCAGATCGCCTTTATGTGTGGAACGAGTGGCGAAGGATGATCCGCAGGCGCAGATTACCTTCACATTGTCATAGGCGGGGTGAATCCCGGCTTTCATTACTTTGGATTCCTTTCGGTTAGCTAAATACCAGCTTATCATGCCTGTATGATGCAAGAACCCCGGCGGTCAGGCCACGCGGGCTCTGTACCACCGGGGTTTTGATTTAAACACTACTCTAGATACGTTACGCGCGACGGGGCGGCCGGTCCACGGGAACCTCGGCCTCGTCACTGAAACGAAACCTGAACGTACGAACGGCGACTTTAAGAGTCGGCCACCTCGCGCGTGGAATGTATGCTACAGTCACTACCAGAATTCATTTCGACTGGACCACCTCCTTCCTCAGTGATGCCTTGATTGTATAAATTGTCTGCAACCCTGTCAAATGAATCTTGAAGAAGAAATCGAACAAAGTTTCGAATATGCTGACCGCTCCCCACTTTGGTTGAGCGGATTCCTGGTTCTCGGAGTGCTCATTGGACTCCTTGGGTCACTGGTAGTGGCTTGGCACTACCACATCGACGTCGAACCCCAAATCATCGGCCTGCATTTTCTGGCTCTGAGCGTGGGCTACGTGCTCGCCGCCACCATAGGCAAAATTTGGGTCCGCTGGATGCCCCTGCGTACCCTCGCCCTGCTTTCCTGCGGGCTGGCCACCCTCAGTCTAAGCGCGCTCGGCATGCTGGGCCCTCCGGTTTTGCCCATCTATCGCATCATCGGTTGCGGCCTCATCGGCATAGCCGCCGGCGGGCTGTCCACCGCGTTGCTCTATGCCTCCGAGCCCTATTTTGCCGATGCCCCCGCAGCTGCGGCCAACGTGGCGGGCTCTCTTCTCGGCTGCGGTTGTCTGCTTTCTACCATCGTTACCGGCGCCACTTACTCACTCGGTTCTATTGACGTCTTTGGCTTCCTCATCGGCCCTCTGCAATTGGAAATGGCCGCGCTTGCCGTCATTCCCGGTCTCTTTTTCCTACTCTTTCTTGTGAATCGCTTCTCGCTTGCACGCCAGCCTGTGCGCGAACGCGAAGAAGACTTGCATCGCGAAATGCTAGCCGATTTGCGCAGCATCGCCACCGTTCTATTCAGCCTCCTGCTCTTTTTCCAGTTCGGCAATGAGTGGGCCATCGCCGGTTGGCTGCCGCTATTCCTTATTCACCGCTTCGGTCTCAACCCGGCATACGCCATTGGCATTCTCGGTTTCTATTTCTTCGCCCTCATTTTCGGCCGCCTCGTTGCCCAAGCTCTGCTCGAATGGTTCAACCATCGCAAGCTCTTGCTCGGCAGCATCGTCCTTGCCATGATCGGCTATATCGTTTTGAGCTTCGCTCAAACAGCCTTGGGCGCGCTGGTCGCGGTGGCCTTCATCGGCGCTGGCTACGCTCCTATTTATCCGCTGGTTGCCGAACGCCTTGACGACCGCTTCTCTTACCACCCCGGCTTTTGGAACGGCACCGTCTCCATCGCCATCACCGGCGCTATGTGCGCGCCCTGGGTTCTGGGCTACGTCGATCAATTCCTCGGCGTCGAGTATGTCATGGTTGTCCCCGCCCTCGGCTCCGTCGCCGTTTGCATTCTCGCCATCCTGCTCATGTACGAAGCCCATCTCATGGGCGAAAAGAAACGCGTTGGCGACGATAGCGACCCGCTTATCTCCGCCGACGACGTATAGCCGAAGCCAGTAGCACGCGTCGTCTCCAAACCGGCCTTCGCTCAGGGTGAAGATATACTCAACTTTCAATGACCGCGAAGCGAAGTTATCTAGCCTTGGATCTTGGAGCAGAAAGTGGACGCGCCATGTTGGCGCATTTAGCGGATCACCGCCTCGAACTTGCTGAGTTGCACCGTTTTCCCAACATTCCAGTCCGTCTCACCACCGGCCTTTATTGGGACACGCTCCGCCTCTTCCACGAAATGTGTGAAGGCATCCGTGTCGCCGCCAAGACGGTCGATCAGCTCGATGGCATCGCGGTCGATACCTGGGGCGTCGATTTCGGCCTTCTCAGCGCGGAAGGCGTGCTACTCGATAATCCTCGACACTACCGCGACTCCCGAACTCACGGCGCAATCAAACAAGTCTTCGAACGAGTTCCACGCGCGGAAATATTCCAGAACACCGGCGTCCAGTTTATGGAGATTAATTCGCTCTATCAACTCTTCGCCGCCCAGCGCGACATGCCCAAGACGCTGGCGCAGGCGTCGCACCTGCTTTTCATGCCCGACCTGTTCAATTACTTTTTGACCGGTGCTGTTCGCGCCGAGAGAACCATTGCCAGCACCTCGCAGTTCTATGATCCCGTAAAGAAGCAGTTCGCCACCGACATGTTGCGCAAGCTCGGCCTGCATGCAGGCTATCTCGCGCCTCTGGTCGACCCCGGCGCGGATCTTGGTCCTGTGCTGCCATATGTAGCCGAGTACTGCGATCTCAAACAGGAGACCAGCGTGTTCGCCACCGGCTCGCATGATACCGCCTCCGCCGTGGCAGCCGTCCCCGCTCGCGCCGGCGAGAACTGGTGTTACATCAGTTCCGGCACCTGGTCACTCATGGGAGTGGAACTAAATGAGCCAGTCATTAATGATGCTTCGCTCCAGGCTAACTTCACCAATGAAGCGGGCGTGCAAAATCGCATTCGCTTTCTGAAAAATATTCCGGGCCTCTGGGTGCTTCAGGAGTGCCGGCGAGTTTGGGAGCGCGAAGGCCAGGAATTCTCATACGCCCAACTCACCGCCGCCGCCGCCGAAGCCAAGCCTATCCCCACCGTGCTGGATCTCGATGAATTCGTTTCTCCCGGCAACCACCCGCAGAGGATCAAAGAGTATTGTCAAAAGACCGGACAGCAAACGCCCGCCGACATCCCCTCCACCACGCGTGTCATTTTGCACAGTTTGGCGGCGCGCTACAAGCAGGTTCTCGAATCGCTCGAGGCGTTGACCGGCCGCAAACTCGAAGTCATTCATATTATCGGCGGCGGCTCGCGTAATACGCTGCTCAACCAGCTCACTGCCGACGTCACGGGCCGAATTGTCATAGCTGGTCCCGCCGAAGCCACAGCTGCCGGCAACGCACTCACCCAAGCAATGGGCACCGGCCACATTGGATCGCTCGAGGAACTCCGCGCCGTGATCAGAAATTCGTTCGAGGTCGAAGAGTTTCGACCTGCAACCAGCAGTGGCGCCGCCAGTTGATCGGATCTTTCGGAGGCCGAAAAAGCGGCGACCCATAAGGGCTAAACTTAGGCACCGCCAGCCGGGAGCGTTTAGCAATAAGGGCGGATAAGGACCGGATTCCTCAGCCGAAGGGGTTCGTCAACAGATGGCACTAGACTAAATTCAAAGCGGATCGAATTGTGGCCGATATCCATCGCTTGCACGAAATGACTTGTAATACCACTTCAGTTCCTTAGCTTCCTTCTCGTGCCCTATCAGAAACAGATACTCGGTATCCTTGTGCTCCTCACCTAGGCTCATGAGTACGCGGTCCCAAGTGGGCCTGATTGTTTCCTCGCATATCAACCTTAAAGCTTCGTCACAGTTTTCATAATTTCTGTATCGAGTGTACGTAATGCCCACCTTTAGGCGACTACGCACTGAGATCAGTTTCTGCACTTCTTGCTCAAATCCCCTTGAGTCGTTCTCGTGCTCAACCGCCACCAACATTGGAGCCCAGTGCGGTTGCCGCGACAAGACTGCATCAAGGTGTAATGGCTCGCCATCCATGTAATCAAGCGAAGCTGCCTTGCGACCTGAACAAGAACGGGTTCACAATCCCGGATCTGTTCTGGACAAGCCGTTATTTTGCGGAGGATCAGACGGGTGAAGAGAGCCGGCTTTGAGAAGTGCTCCTTCTTATCGGCAGTTGGATCGTACCTTTACAGCGGAAAAGTGATAGGCTGCAAAATCGCCAAGTCGCGCAGCTGTGCCTGTGCCCTTCAAGATGCGACCACCCCTGTCTAAACTGGCCTCGAAAAAATCGATTCGGATCGCTAACTTAACGCTTACCGGGGTGGCGTCCCTTTCTCAAAGGGCGCAGGAAAAGCGTCTTATGCGGAACGAACGCAATTCTGCGCCACGCACCCAAACTAAGTCGACTTCACAAACCCATCCAGCTGCGCCATCTCATTCACACTCAGCCGGAAATTCATCGCACCCGACGTCCCATGCACCTGATCCGCCTTCCGCAACCCCACAATCGCCGCTGTCACTGCCGGATTGTTTAGCACCCAAGCCAGCGCCACTTCCCCTGGCTCTTTCCCATGCGCCACACCAATCCTGCGCAACAAATCCACCAACTGCAGATTCCGGCTAAGCTTCGGCTCCTGAAAATCGGCGTCCCTGCTCCGCCAGTCATTCTCCGGCAAACGCAGCGCCCGCTCGCGCGTCATTTTTCCAGTCAACAAACCCGCCCGCATGGGTGAATAGCAAATCACCCCAATCCCATTCGCCTTCACAAACGGCAAAATCTCCGGCTCAATCTTGCGGACTAGGAGCGAATAGGGCGGCTGTAGTGACGTAATCGGCGCAATCTTCATCGCCCGCTTCATCTGTTCTACGTTGAAGTTCGAAACGCCAATCCAGCGCACCTTACCCTCCTCTTTGAGTCGCGCCATCTCCGTCCAACCCTCTTCAATGTCTGCATCAGGCTCCGGCCAGTGGAGCTGATATAGGTCAATCACATCCACGCCCAGCCGCTGCAAACTGTTCTCACACTCTTTGCGAATCGACTCAGCCTTCAGACTCGGGTAGATCTGCCCGTTCTCGTCCCATCTGCGTTCACACTTCGTAAAAATCAGCGGCTTCTTGCTAACGCCCCGCACGGCTTCGCCGACAACTTCCTCCGAATGGCCCAGACCATAGACGGCGGCAGTGTCAATCCAATTAAATCCGGAATCAATCGCCGCGCGAATCGCACCTACCGAATCGGCATCGTCCTGGTCTCCCCACGAAAACTTCCATCCTGCGCCGCCAATCGCCCACGCGCCAACGCCTAATGGCGTAATATGCAAATCACTGTTTCCGAGTTTCCTCAAGTCTGTCATTGGATCGAGTAAGTTCCTCTCATCGTTGATTTTCTCGCACGTGTCGACGCCAAAACCTTGCCGCCTTAAACACAGTCTCTTCGCAAGCGCTACGTGCTGTATTCCGTGCCAGAGGTTTCGGCACTAAGTTACCAAATCGCCCTCAAATCAGCGCAAAACGGCAAACACACTAAGCCGCAAAGAGCAATGTTCGCAACACATTTTTCCGGGTAATCTCGAATCATGCAAGACGGAGCGCAAACAAAAAAGCGCCCGCAACAAAAACTACCACGGAGACCGAACTCATGAAATTCATTCTTTCTTTTCTCACTGCCACGACGCTTCTTTCCGCAGGCTCCTCTTCTAACTTGAACCTGGGCAACGCCGCACTCACGCCAACTGTACTTTGTACGCCATCAAACAACTTGACCCCGCCCGCGCCGGTTGTCTTTCAATGCGCACCACTCCCTGTCACTCCTCCAAAATCCCCCGTGCCTGTCATCCCAGTTCCCAATACTCCCGGAAGCAAGTGCCCGGACCCGACTCCCACGTCGGCCACGCCAGAGCCCTCTTCGTATGCCTTGCTCGGCGCCGGTCTGATGACCGCGGGCCTTGCTCGCAAATTCCGCAAAAAGTAACTCGGCACTTCGCTCACCAACAAGTTTTCCCTGGAGCCGGAACGGTCCAAACGAACCGTCGCGCGGCTCCTTTCCTTTTACTCATCGAACCTTGGCCGCTCCCGTCCTTTCGCACGCAACTCCCAGTCATAACCTCCTCCTGTGCCACAGACCGGTAACTCACTCCCGCGATAGAAACTCAGCCCATACGCCCATTCCCGATTGATCCCGCCATCGCAAATCGTCACATTCCTTCGCTGCACCTCCCGCCACAGCCCGCGCGCCGAAACTCTTTCGTCCAACACACGATACGCCGTCACCTTCAGCAGAATTCCTCCCGCTACTACACACAGCACGAGCAACACGCTCAGCCATGACCTCCGCCCCAGCAAAAGTGCGGCCAGCGGCGCCGCTACATAAAACAGCTCTGTCGGACCAAGGTGCCCCAACTGAAATGCGCTAACTTTACCCGCCGCCAGTGCATTCGGCAATCCCTTCGCTATAAGTGGAATCAAGGCAATTAGGACCGCCGGCCCCACCAGCCACTTCTTGCCCAATTCAGCAAATGTCCGCCCCTCAAACTCCGCGCCCAGCAGCACAAAGAGCGCCGGCAGCAACGGAAGCAAATATCCAGGGAGCTTGTTCATCGAGACACTGAAAAAAACAAATCCAAACAAAGCTGTCGCCAGTAATAGACCTCGTCGTTCGTCCCATCGCGCGCGCCAGCTTAGAAAAATCGCGAACATGGGCGTCCACGGAAATAACGCTGCTAGCAGAACGGGCGCATAGTAATACCAAGGCTGCACGTGCTGTAAGGAGTTCGAATACACCCTTGAAAATTGTTGATTTATGAAAAGTACATTCACAAACGCCATGCCGTGCCGAAGATACATAGCGCAGTACCAAGGCCCAGCCACCGCCAAGAACGCGCCCGCCGCCCACCACCACGCTCGCCACCAGCGCCGCAGAAACCAAGCCATTGGCAAGGCAAGCGCCAACGGCACCAAAGCTTTCGCCAGCACCGCCATTCCCAGACACACGCCCACACCTACAAACCGCAACGTTACACCCTGCGTTTCCGGCTCTTCACGCAGCAGCGGCAGCGCCAACAGCAAGGCCAGCGAGAAAAAAACTGCCATCGGCAAATCCGTCAAACAGAAATTGCTGTAAGCCACCCAGCCCGCGCTCGTCCCTAGCAAACTAATCGAAACCGCCGACGCTTCCCCTCCAAACTCCCGCGCCACTAACCACGCCGCCACCGCCAAAAACGCCAGACTCAATAGCGCCACCGGCAACCGCGCCGCCACCTCCGGCTTCTGCCCCGTCGCAAAGAAAGCAGCACTCATCCAATACAACAGCGGCGGTTTCTCAAACCACGGCGATCCCCACAAATACGGCGTCACCAGATTGCCGCTGCGCGCCATCGCCTGCCCAATCGCGGCATACCGCGGCTCATCCGTACTCATCATGCCAACTCCATTCAGGTTGTACAGATAAAAGCAGCCGATCGCGAGCGCGCACGTAGCCAACGGCAAATAACGGCGGGAAGAAGACAAAAACCAGTATAAGAGCAGCCCTCTTTCGTACCGCGGAACGTGTAAACTGAAACGGGAACATGCTGAAAACCAGTCTCGCCGGCTTCGCTCTGCTTTTTTTCCTGGCTTACGCCTCACCCGCCGCCGAACCCACGCCCCCGAAAATCGATCGCGCCCAATGGGAAACCTTCATCCGTTACGCCGAAGGCTTCCTGCCCGCCGTCAAGTTCGAAGTAGACGACCCCCAACCCACCTCCTTCCCCGGCTTCTTTGAGGTGGTCGTCCACTTATCGAGCGGTGAAAACAAACTCGACCGCCATTACTTCCTCAGCGCCGATGGCCACAGCATCGTCAACGGCACCCTTTGGAATCTCAACGAAAGCCCCTTTGCCGAAAGTTTGAAGCTCCTCCCCAAAGATGGCTATTCCTTCGGTCCGCCTGACGCGCCCGTCACCATCGTTTTGTTCAGCGATTTTGAGTGCCCCTACTGCAGCCAGTTGGCCAAAACCATCCGCACTGAACTGCCCAAGAAAGATGCCGACAAAGTCCGCGTCATCTTCACAGACTTCCCCCTGAGCTCAATCCACCCCTGGGCCCGCGCGGCCGCCGAAAGCGCCCATTGCCTCGCCGACCAAAAACTCGCCGCCTTCTGGGCCTTTCATGATTGGATCTTCGAACACCAAAAAGAAGTCAACCCCGGCAACCTGCGCGAGAAAACCATCGACATCGCCAAACAGCAATCTCTCGATGAAGCCAAAGTCGCTACGTGCCTCGATACCCACGCCCCCGCCGCGCAAATAGAAAAAAGCATTCAACTCGGCCACCTCCTCCAGGTTCAGCAAACGCCCACCTTCTTCGTCAACGGTCGCATCGAAACAGGCGCACTCCCCCCGGATCGCCTCTCCGCTCTGATCGATTTTGAATTGAACCGGCCGAAGGAATTTTCGACAACCACTGCGACCGAAAGATGCTGCGAGGTCACTATCCCGAAAGTTGGAGGAAAGTAAGGTGCAGGACTTTTCTTATAGATCCAGATGACGGCGTAAACACTAGCATTCGGGCGATACTTGCCGATAGAGAATTTGTAGCCACAGCGAGCAAACTCATGACCAATTCCGCCAAAACCTTCCGTCTTCCACCGCTCATCCTCCACCCGTTTTCCAGCCCGGAAGACACCTCCGTTTTGATGGAAAGTTCCCGCGCCAGCCTCGCCTTGCAGGGCTTTCTACCGCGCGACGAAACGCCCGCGCAAGACCTGGATAAGCAACTGCTTCGTGGCCGCTATGCGGAACTGCGCATGCTCTATTACATTGGCAAAGACGTTTCCCGTTGGACAGAGCAATGCTCTGAAACCGTCCTTGCTTCGGCAGACTTTGAAGGCCGCAATATCAGGCCTGAAACTTTCGCCGTTTTGCTGGTCCAGCATATTCCCGCTCACGTTCGGCTAAAGCTCGAAGGCTGGGGTGTATTGGATTTTTGCGCTCTTTTCCGCCGCTCCATAGGCCTGCACGCCATCTTTCAGGGAATTCCCAAAGCCGAAGACTTTTCCCCCGAATTCCTGCGCCGCTACCACCGCTACCTCGATCAATGGTACGAGCAACGCCTCCGCGACTGGGTCTTCGAACGCCCCAAGCCCGAAGACTACATGTTCGATCTCTACGCATCCGGCGAGTACGCCATGATGCTCGAACAAAGCTGGAACAACGGCGAATCCAAAAGCACTTAAACCCCTCGATATGCCGCCAAGAACGGCTAGCGAATCCGAGCCAGGGAGCGTCAGCGACCCAATTCGCCTCCGCAGTATGCTAAATACATGAACTTTCCCCGGTTCGTCCACGCCGAACAATCGTTCCCCAACCGCGCCATTACCAACATCGAAGATCACATCCGCCAGGAACTGACGTCGTCCGACATCACCATGCACGTCCCCAAAGGCGCACGCATCGCCATCGGTGTCGGCAGCCGCGGCATTGCCAACATTGCCCGCATCACCAAAGCCACCGTCAACTTCTGGAAAGAGCAAGGCGCGCAGCCCTTCATTATTCCCGCGATGGGCAGCCACGGCGCAGCCACTGCCGAAGGCCAATCGGACGTGCTCGCCCACTACGGCATCCACGAAGCCACCATGGGCGTCCCGGTCATCAGTTCCCTCGAAGTCGTCCCCATCGGCAAAACGCCCGAAGGCATCGAAACCTTCATGGACAAAGCCGCCTTCGATTCCGATGGCATTTTCCTCCTCGCCCGCGTCAAATGGCATACCGATTTCATGGGCACGCTCGAAAGCGGCCTCTTCAAGATGATGGCCATCGGCCTCGGCAAATTTGCCGGAGCCCAGAGATACCACACATACGCGTACCGCATTGGCCTCGAACAAATGATCCGCAGCGTCGGCGCTAGCATCTTCTCCAGCGGTAAAATCCTCGGCGGCCTCGCCATTCAGGAAGGTGCTTTTCACGAAACCGCCGGCCTTACCGCTGTCAGCACCGCCCAAGGCCTCGCATCCATGGTTGCCCAGGAGGAAGAAATTCTCCGTAAAGTCAAATCCTGGATGGCCAAACTCCCCGCCCCGGAAATCGACATCCTCATCGTTGACGAAATCGGCAAAAACATCTCCGGCGCCGGCATGGACACCAAAGTCATCAACCGCGGCGTCCAAGGCCAATACAACCTCTGGCCCGACACTCCCTTTGTCCACCGCATTTACGCCCGCGGCCTCAGCGCCCTCACCTACCACAGCGCCGTTGGCCTCGGCCTCGCCGACGTCGTCCACGACCGCCTTGTCAACAACGTCGATTGGAAACCCACCTACATCAATTCCCTTACGGCCTCCACCCCCGCCGCTATCCGCATTCCTATCCACTACCCGACCGACCTCCAAGCTCTCGAAGCCATCGCGCCAACTGTTGGCAAACACGACCTCTCGGAGGTCACCTACTGCCGCATCGTAAACACGATGGAACTCGTTAACCTCCAAGTCAGCGAAAATCTCCTCCCCTCGGTTTACGGCAACGTCAAACCCACCTCCGCCCCCTTCGAACTGGAATTCGACGACTCTGGCAACCTCCCTGAGTCCGCAGCCGCTCACGCCAGCCATCAACTCCAAGAATCGAACGCTTAGCGCCACCCGGAACTCCAGCATTTCCGATCCGGTCGCGTTGTCGGCGTCTTTCGTTTAACACGGATCGCGCCCCTTCCGCCCAACCGGGGCAACCCGGCTCAGATCTTTTCAGTCGAATATCGCGCGTTTACTTCCCAAGCGAGCCATTGGGTTCCTTTTTTCAAATGACCCAACGGTCTCGCGCTGGGCTCATTTCTTAAAGGGGTCAGACACCATTAAGCCCACGACCGCGCCGAATCAACGATTTGCGAAGTTAGCTACGCCCTTCGGGGCGAGGGGTCAGCGGCGGAATTCTCATTCCTGGAGTGTCCGGGCCCGGTCATAGATGATTCGTTTTTTCAAAACCGGCCCCAGCCAATTGGGTTCGTAGCGCAAAATCCGCACAACGAGCGAAAAACCCGAACATCGTGGGTTCGTTCTTACAAGTCCTTCGGCATCCATCAACTTGGGTTCGTTGCGCAAAACGCGCCCGTCCAAAATCTGTTCCGTAAAAAACGCCTTTTCTTCGCCTCCGAGCCGCCCTGCCCTGCCAGTTTCACCGAATCCTCGCCTCAAAAACCGTCAATCCGCCCCCGGCGATCCCACTGCCACCCGTAGAAAATCACAGACGCGCACCACGCCAATAGACAGACACCAGTAGGAGTCCCTCCGTTCTGACGACGGTTCCCATCGAGAAAAGCGCCACCGTTTGCGCCACTCCGTGTGGAACTCACACGACCGACGTAAACCACTCCCAGACGAACTAGTTTGCCCACGCAACAGGCAAGCCCCGTTACGAATTTCGCGCAAGCGAGTCGGCGTGCGCCAGTTGGCAGAACAGCATCGGCACCGGCTGCGTTCTGCAACCGAACCCCTTCGCCGCCCGTTGCGCATTGTGCTTCTTCACCTGCGCCGCGAATGCAAGGCTCGGAAATTGCTGAAGCAATTGATTGAACAGGCGCATTGCCTGTATCATTGTTCTTGCCCTCCTGTTGGTGATTCAGCGACCGAACGCCTCCGCGAAAAGACAGTTCGCCGCGGGAGCATTTATAGGAGGGCTTGTTTCTTGCCTTAGTTCGCTTCAAACTTGTTTAGGACAAGAGTGCTGGAATCTATAATCCCAAGCAATAATCGACATCTGGACCGAGCCATGCGCGTGCTCTTGGAGCTTCAATCCAAACGGCTCGGCTTTATCGGCCTAGCGTTCAACGAAAACACGGACGACTTGCGCGAAAGCGGTCTGGTCAGCTTGCTTGAAAGCTTAATTGGCAGGGCAGAAGCGTTCGAATCTTCGACCCGCATTGCGGGAAATTCCCCATATCGAACGAATGATGGACAACAAAATCGCGGGTACGCTTCGATGGGCAGACCACTTGGTTCTAACTCAGAACCTAAAGCGAGAAGTCTACGGCAAAGCGCTGGACTCTGGCCTTCCCATTCCGGATCTTGTAGACTCTTCACTAATTACCTGCGCGCAAGTTCGTTGGTTAACGCTTAGAAATGGCTGACTTAGTCAAAGCTATTCGTAATAAGGTGAACCGCCCGAAGCCAGGAATCATCGTTCACACCCCCGAACCCGTGTCTTCGCCGGCGCTCTATATTGAGCAGTTTTGCCTCGCCTTGGCAAATCAGGGAATTACCTTGGGTCTCGTATGTCCTAAGAATCTGAAAACACGCAGCGCGCTTGAACAAAATCCCCTTATTCATGTATATCCAACGGCGACTAGGTCCACTGATCGCACGCGCGGATTCATTCGCAAGGCCATTGGGAATTTGTGGTTCGTGCATTCGTCGCTTTGGATACTCTCCCGTACATGTGGCCGAGACACTATCGTCCACATTCAGTATGCGCTTCATTTTCCGCTCGGGATATTGTTCTTTCTCGTCGCACATCTTCGCGGCAGCGCAATAGTCTTCACTGTGCACGATCCTCTGCCGCACAAATGGTTGCCCGCTGGATACTTGCGGTTGATCGAGCAACAATCATTGGCCTGGGCATACCGATTGAGCCGCGAACTTGTGGTTCACAGTGAGGCGGGCAAGCAGACCTTGATTAAATACTTCCGGATTAAAGCAGATAAGATTTGCGTTATCCCGCACGGCCCATATAGTCTAGGGCTGGGTATCCTTCCCATGCCGCAGTCAGAATACCTCGAAGTTCTCCTGTTCGGTGCGCTCCGAGAGAACAAGGGAGCACATCTAGCGATAGAGGCTGTTCAGCAACTCTTCCGGGAAGGAGTTAAGATTCGTCTCACCATTGCCGGTGCTGTCTTGAATTGCAACGAGCAGCCATGGTGGTCCAACTGCCGTGAATTGATAGCTGCTTATCCAGAGCCGATCCGTGTGATAGAGGACTTCATTGCGGACGAGAAACTTCCACAGTTGTTAGGGAATTGCCATTGCATGCTGCTGCCTTACACGAGCTTTTTCTCCGACAGCGGCGTGGCTTTCATGGCACTTGCAAATGGGCGGCCGATCATTGCTACTAGAGTGGGGGGCCTGTCAGCTCTGCTCGATTCTTCCGGCGGCGGGTTCGCCATCGAAGAGCCAACCGTGAGCGGTGTGGTCGAAGCTTTGCGGAAGGCTTCGGACCTAGGTCTTTCCTGCCTCAAGTCGATGGGGGTTACCGGGACAGCCAGGGTGATGACCGAGTGTGGTTGGCCCATTGTCGCGGATGGAACGCGAAGGCTGTATGACTCTATCTTGGCGGATATTCGTTCGTAGTCTCGAGAACTAGTTTCTAACATCGTTCAATTTTGAGAATTCATCTTCCACACTCCAAAAAACCCAGTCACTGCGCCTCCCGAAAGTCGGCCCAAAGGTCAAATCTGACTTGCCAAGGCCCCCCGACCGGAGTTCTGCAAGTGGGGTCACAGAACCTTCCAAAATATCTTCTCGCTCCACCCATCTGAAAACTAAGCCCTTACCTGTTTCGCAACCAAATTCTCCGTCTCGCCCAACCAGGCCGCGCGCTATTTTCAAACCAGCTTCAAGGTCGTGTTTGTCGGCGTCTTTCGTTTAACACGGATCGCGCCCCTTCCGACCAACCGGCGCAACCCGGCTCAGATCTTTTCAAATCGAATATTTTGCCAGCCATTGGGTTCCTTTTTTCAAATGACCCGATGGCTTCGCTGGGGTCATATCTTAAAGGGGTCAGACACCATTAATCCCACGACCGCGTCGAATCAACGATTTCCGAATCTAGGTGCCGCTTCGAGATGAGGATCGGCGGTGGAATTTTCATTCCCGGGGGTGTCCAGGCCAGTCTACTATAACGTTTCACTAAAA
>PMSX01000154.1 GCA_003167495.1 Bryobacterales bacterium
CCGGAGGCGGAGCGAATGTTTCCGAATCCTCGTCCATCTTAAAGTCCAGTGGCGGCGTCCGCGGATGGTCAGCCTCCCACTTCGCCAAATACGCCTCGCGCTCGGTCTTCGGCCAGCCTACTGTCGAGTAGGTCTCCGGCTCGGGTCGCGTGTCTTGCGGCTTAAACGACAACGTCGAATCCTTGATGATCATCGTGCCCTTGTTGCCGTAGAACCCGATGAACTCTCCGCCATCGTTCATCAAATTGCAGCGAATGGTGACTCGCAGGTTCGGATAATCGTACGTAGTCTGGAGCAGATCCGGAAAATCGCGGCCGTCTTTAAAGTGGAACAGCCCACCGGTTGAGATCGCTCTTTCCGCGACGGTGTTGGTGCTGGTAATACACTGGATTCCCGAGATCAAGTGCACGAACAGGTCCCCGGCAAGGCCCTCGCCGTAGTCGCTGAAACACCGCCAGCGAAAAAAGCGCACGGGATCGAACGGCCGTTTCGGCGCAGGCCCCAGAAACGTATTCCAGTCGATGGTCTGCTCGCAGGCATCCGGCGGAATGGGATAAACCCAGGCGCCTCCGGGCGAGTTGCGGTTCCACTGCGCGTCAATGGAGTGCACCTCGCCCAGCCTTCCCGAGGCAAAAATCTCTCGCGCCTTGGCGTAGAGGATGGAGCTGACGCGCTGGCTGCCGGCCTGGAAGATGCGCCGACCGGCTTGAACCGCGTCGACCATCGCGAAGCCGTCGGCCACGGTGTGGGACATGGGCTTTTCGCAATAGACATCTTTGCCGGCGTTCATGGCGGCAATGGAAATCCTGCTGTGCCAGTGGTCGGGCGTGCCGATGATGATGGCGTCGATATCTTTGCGCGCCAGAATCTCTTCGTAATTCCTGGTGGTGAAGATCTGGGGGCCGTACACTTCTTTCATGTGCGTGAGGCGGCCGTCGTAGCAATCGCAGGCCGCCACCAGCTTTGTGAGGCCAGTGGCGGTGGATGAGTGCGCGTCCCCTTGGCCCATGCCGCCACAGCCGATGAGGGCGATCTGTACTTTATCGTTAGCGGATGTTTTCGCTGGCGGCTTGGCTGCGCCCGCTAGCAAGGGCACGCCAATTCCGGCGCCGGCCGCCGCGGTGGTTAGAAATTCCCGTCGAGAGGTCACCCTCTATTTTTTATCAGACGAGGAAGCAGATGTCGTGGTATTGGCGGTGGAACTAGCTTTCGAGGTGTCGGAAGAAGAGCTGCTGCCGGTAGAATCTTTCGACGAACTCGCGGATTCCTTTTTGTCTTTTTTATCCGATTTATCCGAAGAGCCGTTTGAAGATTCGCTGGAAGAGCTAGAACTATCGCCGTCCTTTTTGCCGCCGCCGTTGCCTGGGTTGCTGTTGCCGCCCTTCGCGTAGTCGGTAATGTACCAACCGCTGCCTTTGAACTGGAGGGCGGGGGCGGAGATAAGACGGTGAACTTTGCCACCGCATTTTTCGTGCGTGGTCAAAGGTTCAGCGCTAAACTTCTCTATCAACTCGAATACGTCACCGCAGTTTTCGCATTGATATTCGTAAAGAGGCATATTCGCTAACTATTTTGGCTCGTCCGGCTGCGCGGGGCTCTTGCGGATGATGGGGTGATCCTCATCGTCGCCCGCCTGGCGCGCGGAAGCACCTGCGTCGCCGGTTAACCGGGCGATGGTGGTTTTTCCAGTAACAAGCTCAATCGATTGCTTCAACAAGTTGTCTTCGGTCGGCTTGGTGGGCGCGCCGGGAATCGGGTTGCCGTCCTGATCCAGATCGGGCGTGCTGTCGTTTTCCGCTAGCGCAACGGTGGGTGTAATGCCGCCGTCTTGAATGGCTTTGCCGGAGGGCGAGTAATATTTCGCGACCGAGAGAATGACCGCGCCGCCATCGTCCATCTGAATGGTTTTACGTAAGCTGGCGTCTCCATAACTCCGCTCGCCGACTACTTGCGCGCGCTTGTCGTCAAGCAACGCAGCCGCGGCAATTTCCGCGCCACCCGCCGTGGCTCGATTGGTAATCACCACTAGGGGACCCTGCCAAAGATCGTTTTCGGCCTTGGCGGTGAAATCCTGCTTCTCTGTTTTCTGACCCTGCAGATAAGTGATTTCGCCTTTATCGAGGAACAGATTCGCAAGTGCCACACCTTTGTCCTGCTCGCCGGTGGAACAATGGCGCAAATCCAGCACAACATATTTCGCGCCCTGCTTCTTCAGCTCGGCCAGCTTGCTCTTAGTTTCTTCGACGCGGTTGCCAGCCAGGCTCGTGACGTGCAAATATCCAACGTCATTCGGCATCAGCTTGCCAACCACGGCCGGGTAGGTGACATTGGCGCGTGTCAGCGTGATCTTTTCCGGGTCCGGATTCTTCAAGCGCAGAACGGTGATGGTAATTGTCGAACCGGCATCGCCGCGCAGCAATTGTTCGGCGTAAGCGAGCGGCATGTCACGCGTAGCGACATTGTTGATGCTCTCAATCAGATCGCCGGTATTGATGTTTGCTTTGTCGGCAGGCGAATTGGGTAGCGCATCCACGACGGCGACATAACCATAGCGCTTTGCCAAGATGAGTCCGACGCTGGCCTTGCTGGTATCGACACCCTTTTCGTACTGGCGGTATTGGTCGGCGTTCAAATAGCTGGCGAAGGGATCGACCGATTCCAAGAGGCCGTTGATGGCTCCAAGCGTGACACTCTTCATGTCAGGCTCTTCCACGTATTCCAGCTTGATGCGTTCCAGTACTTCGGTGTACACCTTAAGGTGACCGTATACATCATCGTGCGCTACCGCACGTCCAGTTCGCGCGCCAAGCAATAGCAGCACCACAATACAGGTGGAACTGCCAACTATTGTCCATCTTAAGTTGGTGTTCATGAAGGGATTACCGAAGGCTACTTTGAGTATAGCGAAGATTCACGACCGTGGGAGTGTTTGCGTTCCTTCCGCTGGCGGGTTTTTCGCAAAAAAAGGGTGTTTTGTTCCTCAACGTTGGATTGTTCCCGCCGATGTGAGAAGCAGGACGACAAACGATGTCATCTTCTAGTACAAGCGCACTGGCGGGCGGAGTTCAACAGCTTTATAACGATGGTCTGCTGTCAAACGTGAATCCGAGCACTTTGAATGGCGCGTCGGCGAGCCAACTCAACCAGATAGCCGGTTCCTCTATCGCTCTTCAGATAGTTGGCGCGATCCTTGGATTCGGGAGTGATTCCTCGGGCGATTCGGCAAGCCTCAGTGCCACGGCAAGCAACGCGCTGCTTCAGGAAATCAATCCGTCGTCAACGAGCAGCACATCGTCTAATAGCAACCCCAGCACCGACCCGTTGACTGCGGCGGTGGACAATGCGCTGACTTCCAACATCAATGCCGCGGTGAATCGGTTTGCTCCTCAAAGTTCTTCTATTACGGGAAGCAATATCAACGTGCTCGGTTAATGGGCAAGAGAAAGCAGGGCTAGCGCGCTGCTAACCCTGCTTGGCGGTCTCAGTTAAAAACACACTGGCTGGCTCGGCCTACAACCGGCGCCATAAAGGTCGCTCCGGCTCAGAGTCGGGAATATACAACACTGAGCGAACTACCGGCGGCCGCCGCCTCCACCACCATGAAAGCCGCCACCGAATCCACTAATGTGGGCATTCATTCCATTTACCTGTCCGTGCCAAACGCCGCCGTAGAAACCGCCGCGGCCGTAGCCGAACGGAACTCCGTAATAGCCAATAAACGCTGGTGAATAGAAGCCCCAGCCAAACGGGCTATAGAGGAATCCGCTTGCGGGTAAGTACGCGTAGAAACTCCAATAGGGATCCCAATACCAACCAGGGCCGTACCATCCACCGTAAGAATTCACATTTTGCGCCACAGCTACGTTGGCCTGCGATTCGTTCTGGCTTCTCGCCTCGCTCCATATGTAAAGGGGTTGGGCTTGCTCTGCCTTTTTGTCAAAACTCTTGGCTTTCAAAGGCTTTGCGCTCGCGAGCAAAAGTTGTTCATCCTTACCGATTTTTTTTGCGCTAGAGGCAGTGACGACGTTCGTGTCGCCAGCCAGCACTCTTACTGTTTTTTGGTCAGCATTGAAGTCATACAGCCCGTTCTTCTGAAGTTGGGCTGTTGCACCGTCCATAGTGACCGCCAAGTTCGTGCCCTGAATCAGTTGATCGACCTCAACGTTGGCGATGCCGCGATCTAACTGAATTTGCGTAGCCGCCAAACCTGCCGTGGTCAGTTGTATTTGGCTGTTTGGTCCCATGCGTATGAACGCGCCGGGTGTCAGCAAGACCTCTGCAAAACCGTTACCCGTGGCTAATGTGTCTTGCGGGCGCATCACCGTGGGGCCTTGCAAGCTGACCGGCTGATTGTCCAGCGAAACCTGTCCTTCAATGTAGTTAACTGTGCCGGGCGACACCATCTCATGTTGACCGGGCTGCGGCTGGCCGGTGTTATAGGGATAGTTCTGCGGCATGGTTGCCGTCTGGCCGAAACTCATTGCGGCTGATGCCAATAGCAGCGGCCAGAGTTTTTCGAACACTTTCAATCTCTCCATCTTCGTTACTCCTGACACTGATTGGACGTTCGGGAGGGTCACCACGTCGCAGTGGGTTTTGGGAGATTACTAGTGTGTTTGTAGTGAAGGATGTGTTTCTGCTAATGTGTTCAGTTCAGAATAAAGCGCCGATTTCCAACTTGACGGGTTCCGCCCGCTGCGATAGCATCGCGAAGTGTATGCGCATTGCAGCCGTTCTGCTCGGCGTCAGCGTCATTTCCGCACAGTCCGTTGGTAGTGACGTGCAATCGCTCATCGATAACCGCGTGAATACCGCAAAGAAAGCGGTGGGTATCGTTGTAGGGACTGTTGAAACAACGGGCGTCCACATTTACTCCGCGGGTAAGACCTCAGCCGGCGGCGTGGAGAAGCCAGACGGTCAAACCCTTTTTGAAATCGGGTCAATTACCAAGGTCTTTACCTCGTTACTTCTCGCCGATATGATCGAGCGCGGTGAAGTGGGGGCAGACGACCCTGTTTCCAAATACCTGCCGGGCAATGCCGAAGTGCCTAGCCGCGATGGGAAGCAGATCACGCTGTTGAATCTCTCGATGCAGAATTCCGGGCTGCCGCGCCTGCCGGATAATATGAAGCCGGCTGACGCGGCCAACCCGTACGCGGATTACGACGGCCCTAAGCTGATGGCGTTCCTGGCTGGATATAAGCTTACGCGCGATCCAGGCGAGAAGTACGAGTACTCAAATCTCGCGGTGGGCTTGCTCGGCTATGCGTTGGCTCAGCGCGCTCATATGAGTTATGAAGAATTGGTGCGGCAGCGCATCTTCAAGCCGCTGCACATGGATAGTTCCACGATTTCTTTGTCGGCGGAAGATAAGAAGCGGCTTGCGCAAGGCCACGACGCAGCTTTGAAGCCAGTGAAAAATTGGGATTTGGACGCATTGGCTGGTGCGGGAGCGATTCGTTCGACGGCGGCCGACATGCTCAGGTTTCTGGCGGCGAATATGGGGTTGGTAGACACGCCTTTGAAGGCGGCGATGGAGCGAATGCGATCTGTTCGGAGTGAAACGGGAATGCCGCATGTGGAGATCGCCATGGCGTGGCACATCTTTTCCGAATTCCCTCCAGATCTTTACTGGCATAACGGCGGGACGGCCGGTTATCGCTCGTTTGCTGGCATGGATGTCGCGAACAAAAAGGGCATTGTGGTTTTATGCAATACTTTTTTCGATATCGATGATATCGGCAAGCATGAATTAAACGGTAAGTATCCAGCGCCGATGCTGGAGGAAGTTCACGAGATCAAGCTTGAGCCGAAAATCTTGAGCGAGTATGAAGGTACCTACCAACTTGCTCCGGCTTTCGCGATCAAATTTACGGCGCGCGACGGGCGTTTGTTCACGCAGGCTACCGGACAGCCGGAGTTTGAGGTTTTCGCGTCGAAGAAGGATGAATTCTTTTTGAAGGTAGTGGATGCGCAGGTTAGTTTCACGCGGGATGCCGATGGGAAGGTGACAGGGATGGTGCTGCATCAAGGCGGGCGGGATGTGCCGGGGCCGCGTGCCCAGTAAGAAAACCGGCCGGCGGGCGCAAACAGACACCCGTCTCACACAGGTTGCGCAAATTTGTGCGGGGCTTGCCGAGACTGTGATGGAGCGGCTGGAGAGCCATGCGGCGTTCACTGTCCGTGAGAAGAAATTTGCTTATTTTCTGGATAATCATCACGGTGATGGGATAATCGCGATCACTTGCAAGGTCGCGCCAGGGGATAATCAATCGCTGACCAAGGCGCAGCCGGAACGGTTTTATCTACCCGCTTATCTGGCTTCGAAGGGATGGGTGGCGCTGCGGCTCGATCAGGGTGAGATTGATTGGGAGGAGGTTCAGGAGTTGCTGTACGAAAGCTACAGGCGCACTGCGCCGAAGCGGCTGGCGGCCAGGCTTCAGGTGGATTGATTACCGACGCCGACCAGATGCCGGTGCCTGGAGTTTCTACATTTTTGTGCTTTGTGGGGCAGGCAATTTTGCCTGCCATCCGGCGCTGGACCAAGGCCATTGCTCCGCCGAACGAACCAACCCGGCGGACACTGGATTTCCCTCAATATAGGCCGCCGTCCGTTCCAGTTGATGCGAACCACGCAGGTAATGATCAAAGGATTCCTCCTGCCAAAACCGTTGTCCGGTTCGGTCCAATGTGCGGTTTGCGCTTCTGGCTGTCGACCCTTTGAGCCACCGCATCAACGACGGAACCGGAACCAAGGGGAGGATTAGCAAATGCACGTGGTTTGGCATGACCACCCAAGCACAGAGATCGTAGAAGCGCCGTTCGCTAGCTCCCATTGAGATGGAGCGGGAAACCAGCGAGGCGATGCGGTGGTCCTGGAGCCAAAGTGGACCGGAGGTGAGCCGATCCGCGACACGGTCGATAGCCGCGAAGGCGTGACCGGGAGCCCGATAACCAGGGGATAGCATTCTGACGGAAGTGATCCCCAAAGACGCCACGTGAGGAATAGATAGCAACCCTCTGGATGCAAGTGGGGCAGTCTTCGTTTGCACGCAAGCATTGAAAAATCGGAACGCAGGCGAAACCGCCTGCGCCACCCGGCATAAACGTGTGTGTCAAGAATGCTGAGGAATCTCACAAAAATGTGGAAGGGAAAGTGTTGCTTGACAGCCGGACTGAACGTGGCGAGGTGGCCTCCGTTCTAAAATGGTTTTCGATCCATGAAGATTCCTTTCACCTCTGCTGCTCAGGCGTTCGCCGGGGTTGCCTTCGCCAGCACAGCCTTACTTGCCGCGCAAACGCCGCCAGCGAATACCGGCGCAGCGCTATTCGTTCAGAACTGCGCATTTTGCCATGGCCGCGATGCGGGCGGCGGCGAGGAAGGTCCTGATCTGACGCGCTCAAAGCTTGTCGCGGAAGACGTGGGTGGCGATAAGATTGGCCCGGTTGTGCTGAACGGGCGGCAGGAGAAGGGCATGCCGCGGTTCAAACTGGCGGATCAAGAAGTAAAGGATCTTGCCGCTTTTATTCACGAGCAAAAGAAGCTTGCTGAATCGCAAAAGGGCGGCCGGCGCGGCGTGGATGCGGCCGATTTGCAGACTGGGAATGCGGAAGCGGGCAAGAAATATTTCAATGGGGCAGGGAAGTGTGCGAACTGCCATTCGCCGACAGGAGATCTTGCCGCTGTAGGCTCACGCCTCGTAGGCTTGAGGCTCGAGCAACAATTGCTCTATCCACGGGGCACGGTGGCAAGCGTTGTAGTGACGCTGCCCAACGGCAACAAGCTTACCGGAAAGCTTGCGTTCAAAGATGAGTTTCATATCGGCATCTACGATAGCAATGGCTGGTACCATTCATGGCCGGTGAGCGCAGTGAAGTTCGCCATTGACGCGCCAGCCGACGCACATGCTGAACTGCTGGGCCAATATACCGACGACGATATCCACAATTTGATGGCGTATTTGCAAACGCTCCGCTAAGAAAGAAAACAATTCATGAAGCTACTAAGATTCACTCTTCTCGCAATGTTAGCGAGCGGTTTAGCGGGGGCACAAGAGTACGATCCGAACTGGCAACTTCAACCTCCCACTGACAGTTGGCCTGGTTATCACGGCGATTACTCTGGGAGGCGGCACAGTCCGCTGACGCAGATCACGCCCGAGAACGTCGACAGCTTGGGGTTGGCTTGGTCTTTCCAAACGGGCGAGAGCGGGGAATTGAAATGTTCGCCACTGATGGTGAACGGCATTTTGTACATCACTATGCCGGACAGTGTTTGGGCGGTGGATGCGCGGACGGGACATCAGCTGTGGCACTACCGGTATCCGGCGAATAAAGGTTTTCATATTGGGCATCGCGGCGTTTCGATGTATAAGGAGTGGCTGTTCTACACGACGCCCGACGCGCATTTGATTTGCCTCAATGCGAAGGATGGAACGGTGCGCTGGAATGTTGTCATTGCCGATTCGACAAAGGGCTACTGGATGACGATGTCGCCGATGGTGATTCGCAACCACGTGATTGTGGGAGTGTCGGGAGATTTCGACAATCTTAGCGGCTTTCTGAAAGCGATTGATCCGGAAACGGGAAAGACGCAATGGAAGTGGGATAGCACGCCGCCAGCCGGTACGCCCGATGCGACCACCGGCGGCATGACGTGGATCACGGGGACCTATGATCCTGATTTGAATTTGCTGTATTGGGGCACGGGCAATCCGACGCCGGTGTTGAATGGCAAAGTCCGGCCTGGCGACAACTTATATACGTGCAGCATTGTGGCGCTTAATCCGGATACAGGGAAACTGCAGTGGGCTTTTCAGCCATCGCCGCATGATACCCACGATTGGGATGCGGTGGAAACAACGGTGCTGGTGGATGGGCCTTTCGGCGGCGAGCAGCGCAAGATGCTGATGCAGACTTCGCGCAACGGCTATTTCTTTGTGTTGGATCGTACGAACGGCAAGAGTTTGCTGACGGTGCCGTATGGGCCGGTGAACTGGGCGATGAAGGTGGATGCGCAAGGACGCCCGGAACCGAATCCGGATAAAGAACCGAAGCCTGATGGCCGCCTGATTGCGCCGGATGAAGGCGGGCTTACTAATTATCGTTCACCTAGTTTCGATCCGAAGACCGGGCTCTTCATTGTGGATGCGCATCCGAGCTATGGCATCTACTTTGCGAAACCGGCTGACGGTTCGTTCGGTTGGGCCGGCGCGGATTATGGCGTGTGGGGGAAGGGCATTCTCGAAGCGATTGACTACCAAACCGGCAAGATTCGCTGGACGCATGAACTCGGTCCCGGTGGAGCGGGTGCGGGGGTGCTGACGACCGATGCCGGATTGCTATTTACTGGCGATGCCATGGGCAATGTGCTGGCTCTCGATACGAAAGATGGTAAGACGCTGTGGCACTCGGGTACGGGCGTCTCGATGCAGAGTTCGCCGATTACGTACGAATTGGATGGACAGCAGAATGTGGTGACCAGCAGCGGCGGTGTTTTGTTTTCATGGGCGCTGCCGAAGAGATTGACCGCGAATCGTTAAGTTATTCGCCGGAAGCGATGGGAACGCGGGGAAAGGCGCCCGCGCCCTCTGCTTTCCTCGGTCTTGATTCGAACGTTTCCGCACGGGGCTTTTTGCGAACTAAAGAAGGGCCGACTTTACGCCGCGAACCCGATATTTCGTTGAGAAAAACGAGTGAAAGAGCACTGCCGGCGGATATGTGCGTGCCGTGCTTTTGCATATCCGTAAGCAGACTGCAGCCAGCGTAGTCATAGCCCGTGAGTTGGGTAATATCGATGGTAAACCGTCTGGAGTCACCCTCCAAAAGCACGGCTTCCCACATGTACAGGACGTCGTCAACGACGCTGCCTGCAAATCGACCGTCGATTTCAACGCGAAATTCGTCTGCGTTGTCGCGAAGTTTGATACTTACCACAGTGTTTTATAAAGCTTGGCGAATCGTTTAGCTCTACAGGTTCAGCATACAGCAATTCGAAGCTAATGGCAGCATAATTTTTTGAATAATCCGAATAAATTTGCGGGTTAAAGGAAACCCTGAAAATTATTCATGGCGCAAAGCGACTACAGGGTCGAGCTTGGCGGCTTTGCTGGCAGGCCATATGCCAAAAAACAAGCCAACAGCTACGGAGACTACGATGCCTGCGATGGCTGCCCAAGCCGGCACAGCGGTGGGTAGCGAAGTAAAGATCAGTTTGCTCGCGAGTGAAATCAGCCAGCCGAAGATGAGGCCCATGACGCCGCCTAAACCGGTGAGCACGGCTGCTTCGAGCAAGAATTGCACCACAATGTCGGAGCGGCGCGCGCCGATAGCCTTGCGGACGCCGATTTCGCGGGTGCGCTCCGTCACAGAGACGAGCATGATATTCATGACGCCGATACCGCCAACCAGCAGGCCAATGGAACTAAGCACGATCATGACCAAAAAGGTCATGGCTGTGATTTGGCGGAATTGCTCGACCATTTGATCGGCGGTGGAAATGGCGAAATCTTCCGGTTTATTCACGGCAATTCGCCGTTCAATACGAAGAATAGTGCGAATCTGATCGAGCGCCTGGGGCAGCATTTTGTCAAACGCGGTAATAGTTACCGAGACATCTTTGGCGTTAGGATACATCTTTTCCATGGCAAAGAAGGGTAGAATGACGCGGTTATCGGAGCTGTCAAAGAAACTGGCGGATGGCCGGAGCATTGTGCCCACGACCTCCACCTGCTGGCCGTCTACATTGATGAATTTGCCGATGGCGTTTTCTTCACCGAACAAGGCCTTAACGATGTCAGCGCCGATTACGGTTACCGAAGCGCGATGGTGGTCTTCGAATTCGGTAAAAAAGCGGCCTTTGTCCATGTCGACTTGCCCGGACTGAGAGAAGGCTTCCTCCACTCCATAAAGATTGGTTTGGTAGACCGCGTTGCCTTTGTACTTGGCAATAAGCGGAAAATGATTGGGTTCAAGCATGGCGGATACACGCGCACAGGCGGTGCATTGATCGCGGAGCGCCATGACGTTTTGATAGGTCAGCTGTTTGCGGACGCGTTCTTCGGGAGTGAGGTCTGTAGTGCGAAAGGCAGGCTCGCGGGAAACGTAAATGGAATTGGGCCCAAAGCTCTTCATGACGTTCGTCACGGCACCGTCAAAGCCGGTGAGAATCGCCCCCACACCGATGATGGTACCCGTGCCGATAACTACGCCCAGCATGGTGAGCATGCTGCGCAGCTTGTGAGTTCGAATGGTATCGAACGCCAGCATCATGTTGTTTTTGAAGGAAAGGAAGAAATTCATGAGAGATGAACTAATCGGACTGTAAAGCGACGATCGGATCGAGCTTTGCCGCCTGACGCGCCGGATAAATTCCAAAAAACAGGCCCACCGTGGCCGATAATCCCACGCCCAGCGCTACCGAAGCTAACGGCATTTCCATGGGAAGAGGAGTGGCATTGCGCACCACCAGAGTCGCCAGAAATGCGACGGCTACGCCAATCAAGCCGCCAATGATGGCCAGCACAGCGGATTCCACCAGAAACTGATTCAAAATGTCTTGGCGGCGGGCCCCCAACGATTTGCGGATGCCGATTTCGCGGGTTCGTTCCGTTACCACTGCCAGCATGATGTTCATGATCACGATTCCGCCCACCACCAGGAATACCGATACCACTGCGAAAGCCATGCCGGTGATGGCGCCGGTTAAATTCTGCCAAGCGTTCGAAAGGGTGTCGGAACCAAAGATACTGAACGTGTCGTCATCTCTCGGCGTAAGGTGGCGGTAGGAGCGCAAAAGCATACGGACTTCGTTCTTGGCTTCTTCCAGATGCGTGGAATCGGCCGCCTTCGCGAACAGGTCCATATCGGTGTGCATCAGGCCGTACGTCTTGAAATAGGAGTAAATCGGTATCGCTACAAATTTGTCTTGCGACTGGCCGAAAACACTGCCTTTGGCTTTGGCCACGCCGATGATTTCGTATTGGACGCCATCCACCAAGATATTCTTCCCAATAGGATCGACGTCGCTGAAGAATTTTGCGTTCACGTCCTGGCCGATAAACGCGACTGGGGCGTGACGGCGCACTTCTGTTTCGGTAAACGCGCGCCCCAGGGACATTTCAATATTGCTGATGGCTGGAATCTCGGCTGTGATGCCGTTTAAATCCACCTGCTGCATGGTGTCGCCCTTATACGAAATCGTCACTTCGCGATCGGTTTCCATGCCGATGGCGCTCAGTAATTGCGCATGATCGCGGATAAACTCCCACTCGTCGGGATGTATTTTTGGATTACGCCGCTCCATTTCAATGTATGTCTTTGGATCCCAGTTGCCGATGAGCGCCATCCGTACGACGCGGAACCCATCGGAGCCCATGTCGGAGAGCTTATTGGCAATGTAAAGATTCATGCCGTTCACGAAAGAGACCACGACAATGAGTGTGGTGGTTGCCAGAATGATGCCTAGCAACGTGAGGAAACTGCGGAGTTTGCTTTTGCGTAACGAATCGAGGGCAATGCGGGCCGATTCCCAGAACGAGGCGGTGGGGCGGTAGGAGTGTTTGGCGGGGGCTTCAGGGACGGCGGTGTCGAAACTCCGCGATGGAATGGGATGAAGTTTCACGGGGTGTCAATCGGAGTATAGAGAGAGTTACCATTGTTTTACGTACGTCAGGGTAGAAAGGTTCCCGGAAAGTGTTGCCAATTCGGTGCTGGGGTCGCTGACGCTCCGTGGCTCAGTTTCGAGGCTAATGGAGGGTCGGAGAGTTTGGAGCCCACGCCCTAATGCCAATTTCGATACACTCAACACAGAACACCATGTCAGCTTCCAGAAGCGCATTGTTGCTCGTTCTCTCCATCGGCTTCGCACATGCGGGCCAGGGAACCGGGCAGAAGCTTGTCTTCGAAAAAGACGTTTTACCAATCTTTCAGCAGGCCTGTGCGAAATGCCATTTGGGCGACGCCGCCATGGGGAAACTGCAGCTCGGCTCGGAGGCCGGCCTTTTGCGCGGTGGCAGTTCAGGACCCTCCATTGTGCCTGGGAAAAGTGCTGACAGCCTTTTGGTGAAGCGAATTCTGGGCATGACCGATGCGCAGCGCATGCCGATGGGCGGCGATCCGCTTCCTGCCGACCAGGTGAAGATCATTCGAACCTGGATCGACCAAGGAAGTGCGAGTGCCGGTACAACTGCCGCTGCGTCAGTCGCTGTGGAGTCAAAAGCCCCAGATTCGCCTTTGTTCGCGCAGTCAGTTCGCCCGATTTTAGCGGCGCGCTGCTATTCCTGTCATGGGCCGGATCTCCAACAGAATGGCCTCCGTCTTGATTCGCTCGATGCGATTTTGAAGGGAAGCGATTCGGGCAGGATTGTGGTTCCCGGCAAACCAGACAGCAGCCGTTTGCTGCGCCGGTTGCAAGCACAAGAACGCCCCATGATGCCTTACGGCGGACCCGCGCTTTCTGCTAAGGAGCTTGATTCTATCCGTCAATGGATTGTGGCTGGTGCGCCGGGCCCCGATTCGAGTAGCCCTTTGGCCGCGTTGAAACCACCGAAACATTGGGCGTATGTGAAGCCCGTACGGCCGGTTGTTCCGCAGGTTAAAAACTCTGCCTGGTGCCGGAATCCGATTGACAACTTTATTTTGGCCAAGCTGGAAGCGGAGGGGCTCAGACCATCTCCCGAAGCTGCGAAGCGAACATTGATTCGGCGCGTTTATTTGGATTTGATTGGTCTTCCGCCCACGCCTGCAGAAGTAGACGCATTTGAGGCAGATCAAAGGCCGGATGCGTACGAGAAAGTGGTCGACAAGCTTCAAGGCTCGGCGCGCTACGGTGAACGTTGGGCGCGGCCTTGGCTTGATTTAGCGCGCTATGCCGACAGCAACGGCTACGAAAAAGACAATCCCCGCACTGCTTGGGAATATCGCGATTGGGTGATTCGCGCTCTCAATCAGGATATGCCCTTCAACGAGTTCACAATTGAGCAGATTGCGGGCGACATGTTGCCGAGCCCCACGAAAGATCAGTTAGTGGCTACCGGCTTTCATCGCAACTCCATGCTGAACCAGGAAGGCGGCATTGATGTGGAGGAATATTACTGGTACAGTCTGGTGGATCGAGTCAACACCACCGCATCTGTTTGGCTGGGGTCGACTCTCGGTTGCGCACAGTGTCACAACCACAAGTTCGATCCGTTTCCACAGAAAGACTACTATCGCATGATCGCCTTTTTCAGTAACGGCGAGCATAAGAAAGCCGGTGCGGGCGACTATTTCATGGAGGAGCCTGAGCTTTCGCTGCCAACTCCCGAGCAGGAAAAAAAGAGCCTGGAGCTTCGCGATCAAATGGCAAAACTGCAATCCACCCTCGAAACGCAGACGCCGCCACTAGATGTCGCGCAGCAGGCGTGGGAGAAGGAAATGGCTGCGAGCGATACGCGCTGGAATGTTTTGAAGGCTGTGCGCGTTGAATCGGAGGGTGGGGCAACCTTGACTCAGCAGTCCGACGGTTCGGTCCTGGCGTCGGGCAAGAACCCGCAAGCCGATACCTACAAGATCGCTGCCAAGACGAATCTTACTAAGTTAGCGGGAGTTCGGCTGGAAGTGTTGCCCGATCCGAGTCTGCCGAAAGGCGGGCCGGGCCGTGATCCAGATGGAAATTTCTTTCTCAGCGATCTTGAAATGCAGATTGACGGCAAGCCGGTGATTTGGAAGTCGTCGATTGCCGATGAGTCGCAAGATGGCTATCCGGCGAAAGGTATTGTCACCAAGAGGGATGGGCAGCTTTCGGGTTGGGCGATCGATGCTGGAGACAAGAACGTCTGGCGTCGCCAGGCCGTCTTCGTCCCGCGAGACGCTACAAGCATTCCCGCGGGCAGTACGCTCACTTTCACTCTGCGGCATGAAATGCGCAAGACGTCGCGGAACGTGGGGCGTTTCCGCTTGTCGGTCACTGCATTACCCGATGCGGAATTCATTGTACAGGTTCCTGCGTCTTTGCGGACGGTGCTGAGTAAACCAGCGTCGGAACGAACCGCGGAGGAAAAAGAGAAACTATCGGTCGCGTACCGTTCGGTGGCCCCATCCCTGGATGGAACGCGCACGCAGCTTGCCAATTTGAAGAAAGAGATCGACAAGCTCGGGATTGCTACCGCGATGATCATGAAGGAACGGCCGGGCTTTGCGCGGCCAGCCGCTAATCTTCGGGAGCGGGGCACGTTCACCAGCCCAGGTGAATTGGTTTACGCGGATGTTCCTTCTGCTTTCAACCCGTTGCCGCGCGATAGCATGCCCAACCGCCTGGGGCTTGCGCAGTGGCTGGTGAGTGAGGACAACCCCTTGACCGCGCGCGTGACGGTGAATCACTTTTGGGAGACGATCTTTGGCCGCGGCATTGTTGAGACAAGTGAAGACTTCGGAACACAAGGTGACCCTCCGTCGCATCCGCAGCTGCTGGATTGGTTGGCCACGGAATTCATTCGCGACGGCTGGAGCATGAAAAAGATGCAAAAGCTGATGGTCATGTCGGCCACCTACCGGCAGGATTCGCGTGTATCTGAGGAGTTGGTGGCACGCGATCCTTATAACCGCTTGTATGCGCACGGCCCGCATTTCCGCGTGGAAGCCGAAATGGTGCACGATATGGTGCTCGCTGAGAGTGGTCTGCTCAGTACTAAAATGTACGGACCGGCTGTCTATCCGTATCAGCCGGAAGGCGTTTGGGATATTCCCTACAGTGGTGATAAATGGGTGCAGAGTAACGGCGAGGACCAGTACCGGCGTAGCGTCTATACGTTCATTCGCAGAAGCGCGCCGTATCCGAGTCTGGTGACTTATGATGCTCCCAGCCGTGAGTTTTGTACCGTGCGGCGCGTGCGGACAAATACTCCGTTGCAAGCGCTGACGAGTTTGAACGACCCCTATTTTTTCGACGCCGCTCGGGCGCTGGCAAAACGGCTTGCGTTGGAGGGAGGCGCGACTTTGCAGGGGCGGATCAACTACGGTTACCAAATCACCGTGGCACGCCCGCCCTCACCGAACGAGTTGGCCAGGTTGAGCGAGTTCTATAGCAAGCAGTTAGCGGAGTATGAGGCGGACCATGAGGCTGCCTACAAAACCATTCAGGCCAAGCCTGAAACGGTAGAAAATGCGCCGGAGATGGCCGCGCTCACGATGCTGGCCAATGTCTTACTGAATCTCGACGAGGCCGTGACAAAAGAGTAAACACGATGGACCTGGGAAAAGACTTTTCACAAGAACTCCTGAAGGCGTCAACACGGCGGCATTTTTTCAAGCAAACCGGTTTCGGTATTGGCGCGGCCGCCCTCGGAAACATCTTGAGTTCAACGGCATCTGCCACGGGTCCGATGTTTCCTGCCAAGGCGAAGAGCATCATCTATCTGTTTATGGCGGGCGCGCCGTCACAGGTAGACCTGTTTGATTCGAAGCCGACCTTGCAGAAATACGATGGACAAAACATTCCCGACGAGTTTGTGAAAGGCGAGCGCTTTGCATTTATCAAAGGAAAACCCAAACTTCTGGGCTCGCCTTTTGAATTCACTCGCTGCGGCAAATCGGGAGCTGAAATCTCCGAGCTGCTCCCACACTTCAAGAATATAGTCGACGACGTAACCATCATTCGCTCCATGCACACGACGCAGTTCAATCATGCGCCGGCGCAAATCTTCATGAATACGGGCTTTCAAATCATCGGACGGCCCAGCATGGGTGCGTGGATGACATACGGTCTAGGGAGTGAGTGCAAAGACTTGCCTGGCTTCGTAGTCCTGGTATCCGGTGAAAATCAGCCGGACGGCGGCAAGGCTTGTTGGGGCAGCGGTTTCTTGCCTTCGGTCTATCAGGGCGTCGAGTTCCGCTCACAGGGTGATCCCGTTCTCTTCTTGACCAACCCCGACGGTGTTTCGGCCAAAGCGCGGCGTGAATCGCTCGACTTGTTGAAAGCCTTAAACGAGGAGCATTTAGCTGGCAATGGCGATCCGGAGATTGCCACGCGCATTGCCTCGTACGAAATGGCTTATAAGATGCAGTCGAGTGTTCCGGATCTGGTCAACATTCACGAAGAGCCGGCGGCCATTCATGAGCTGTACGGTACGCAGCCAGGCAAGAAGTCATTCGCGAATAATTGTTTGCTGGCCCGCCGTCTGGTTGAACGCGGTGTTCGTTTTGTCCAGCTCTATCATCGCGGCTGGGACAATCACGGCACTTCAAGCCGCGACGATATTGTGAATCGCCTACCTGCCTTGTGTAACGAGACTGACCGGGCGGCGGCCGCGCTGATTCAGGATCTTAAACAGCGCGGCTTGTTAGACAGCACGATTGTCGTTTGGGGCGGGGAATTCGGGCGAACTCCTATGAACGAAGCACGCAACCGCTCTAAATTTCTGGGCCGCGACCATCACCCGCGCGCGTTTACCATGTGGGTGGCTGGTGGAGGCTTTACACCGGGAATCACCTTCGGCAGCACCGATGAGCTGGGCTACAACATCGCCGACGATCCGGTGGATGTGCACGATTTGCACGCTACGATTCTGAACCAAATGGGCGTTGATCACACAAAGCTGACCTATCGATTCCAAGGCCGCGATTTCCGGCTGACTGATGTATCAGGTAACGTAGTGAGAAAGTTGGTTTCCTAGGTGTCCGGCAAAGTGGCCCTTGTTACTGGGGCAGGTAGTGGGATCGGCCGGGCCGCGGCCCTGGCGTTGGGTGCGGCCGGCTATGAAGTTGTATTGGCTGGACGCCGGGAGACAGAGTTGGAGCGGACACGCGGGGCCTCCGAGTCGATGTTTGCCGTTACTTGCGATGTGTCTCAGCCTGAGCAGGTAGAGCATCTGTTCGCCGCTACGAAAGAACGCTTCGGCCGTCTCGATGTCTTGTTTAACAACGCCGGCATGGGCGCGCCCGCTGTTCCGATGGAGGAGTTGACATTCGCGCAGTGGAGCGCCGTAGTGAACGTCAATCTGACTGGTGCATTCCTCTGTGCTCAGCACGCCATGCGAATGATGAAAGCTCAGAAACCTAAAGGTGGGCGGATCATCAACAACGGTTCTATTTCCGCGCATGTGCCACGGCCGAATTCAGCTCCCTATACTGCCACGAAACACGCCATCACCGGACTGACAAGAAGTATTTCCCTCGACGGGAGACCGTTCAGTATAGCTTGCGGGCAGATTGATATTGGTAACGCCGCCACTGAAATGACGGAACGAATGACTGCGGGTGTACCGCAGGCGAACGGCGAGACCCTGGTTGAACCGCGCATGGATGTCAAACATGTGGCCGACGCGGTTGTCTACATGGCCAGCCTCCCATTGGATGCCAATGTGCAATTTATGACTGTAATGGCGACAAACATGCCGTTCATAGGCCGCGGGTAATGGAATCGTATGTAGCTCTACTACGTGGTGTAAATGTAGGTGGAAATAACAAGCTGCCGATGAAATCGCTTTGCGTGCTTTGTGAGGCGCAAGGCTGCAAAGCAGTACGAACATATATTCAAAGCGGGAACGTAGTGTTCCGCGCAAACGCGAAGCTCGCTGCTGGATTTGCGGCTAAGCTTAAAGCGCAGATCAAAAACGAGTTTGGGTTTGAGACGACTGTCATCTTGCGCAGGGCCGCCGAACTCCGCGCAGTGACTGAGAATAATCCATTTCCTGTCGCGCACTCATACGTGATGTTCCTGGCCGCCGAGCCGAACCTCACAGACGTAGTGAAACTGAATCCGGTCTGTGAAGGCGAGGAAGCTTTCTCTCTGCGTGGCAAAGAGATTTTCCTATATCTGCCCAATGGCGCGGGCCGCTCAAAACTGGCCAGCTACGGCTACGACAAGATTCTGCGCACCGTGAGTTCGACGCGTAATTGGCGGACTGTGCAGCAGTTGCTGGCCCTCGTCGAAACTAAGCTTTAGCGCTGTCCGCTTTGAGTAATCTCTCGCCATACTTTTTGAAGTGCTCTTCGCGCGCCCCTTCCACCCACTTGTCGCGTTCGATTCGACGCTGGAATTCTTTCAAATGTTCTTCATAGCGAACGATATCTTCCTTCGTCCACATGGCAATTTCGCGGAAGAAGTAAACTCCCAAGCTATTGAGCCGTTTCTCCAGAACCGGACCGATGCCGAAGATCTTCTTTAGATCGTCGCGCTCCCCTTTGGGAGCAGAATGATCGTGCGCCGTATCAGGTTTCGCATGTTGCTCCAGTTCAGCGATTCGGCTGCGGTACTGCGAAAGTTCGGCATCTTTCTCTGCCACTGTGGTGACATAGCGGGTCTCCCAATCGCGGACCTGTGGTTCAAGGGAGGCAAGTCGGAGGCGAAGGGATTGGATCTCTTCGGTATCGTATTGTTGCGCTTGCTTCAGCTTAAGCTCGTATTCGGCAAGCTGAGCTTTCAGCCGCGCATTCTCCTCTCCGACGGCACGGAACTTGCCTTCGTGTTCCACCGCGCGTTTCTTGAAACTGGCCAATTCGTCGTCGGCATTCCGGAACTTGCCGTCGCGAAGTTGGCCATCGATCTCCGCGATGCGAGCATTCGAGCCCGCTGCCTCGCTCGCAACGGCAGTGGCCGTGGCGAGTTTTGGAGTCAGGTCTGCGAGCTGTGCCTTGAGCTTTTCATTCTCCTCCGCAAATGCGCGATTGCGTGCGTCAAGATCGGCCAAACGTTTAATGGTGTCGGCGCTGCTCATTTGCAGGTTGGAAAGCTTCTTTTGAAGATCGCTTTCTTGTGCCTTGAGTTTGTTGGCTTCGTCTCTGGAGGCCTGCAGGCTTTGTTGGAGATCCGCAAGTTGGTCGCGCGTGGCGCCCGGCAATGCAACCGCGGCGAGTTGTGTGTTGAGACCATCGCGTTCTTGCGCAAGCTTTTGCGAGGAACCGTGTTGCGACTCTAGTTCAGCGATGCGGGCCTGGAGTTGCTTTAGGCTGACATCGCGTTCCTCGAGCGCCGTGCCTTTGTCGGTCAGTTCCTGCGCGAGAGTTCGGATTTCGGTGGTGTGCTGATCCAGCAGCGATGAGATCTTGGATTGTTGGCCTCGCGAATCCTCGAGCGCTTTCTCAGCCGCCAGCGTGCGACCGGTTTCGGATTCCAGGCGGGCTTTGACTGCATCGAGCGAATTTTGCCATCTGCTTCTCTCTGAGTCGGCAGTCAGATTGTCAGTTGACGGATTCCGGCTCAGCCACCAGTTCCGCAGGAGCCATCCCAGAATGAGGAAAAGGACGGCAGTGCCCAACAAACATGCGAAGATTTGCCACAAAAGATATACCATTCTCTAATTTGTCTCCTTCGTATGGAATTCGACTCGACGATTTTCTTGCCGGCCTGCAGCGTTTGCGTTGCTAGCGATAGGCTTAGTTGCACCGAATCCGACATATTTGAGGTTTCCGCCCGCAATTCCTTTTTCGACCAGGTATTGTTTTACGGAGGCAGCACGCTTTCGGCTCAACTCCATGTTTTTCGCCGGATCACCTTGGGAGTCTGTGTGTCCCGCGATCTCAACCGGCATGCCCGGGTATTTGGCGAGCACGTTGGCCACTTGATCCAGGGTACGCTGACCCAGCGGTGTGAGACGTTCGCTGCCGCTATAGAACTCTACATCTTGGAGTTTGAGGATGCCGGAGATGGAAGCCGCTGCCTCCCGCGCTTGTTGCGGAGTGACAACAGGCATGGGCGGTTCGGGCCGACGCAGTATATTCGTGTGAACGCTGCGGACGCCCCAAATGGCTGCGATCATTTTTACGGTGTTCTCACTCACTTCCGGTGTCCCCTCATAGCCTGTGAGAGTGACATCACGCCCGTCTACGGTGAGCACGTCGCTAAGTCCGCCCGGCGAAATATCATGCTGAGCCAAAAGCGCCGCCGATTTCGCAGCTAGATCGTGCTGGATGTGATGACCGTCATGCGGAATGCAATAGAACAAAATCGCACTCCAGAGCAACCCTGGACCAAGAATAGAAAACTTTGGCATATATCCCTTCATTTCGTTTCTCACGAGCGTGGAGAACTGAGCCGTGGTTCACGAACTGCTTGGGTTTGCTTCGCGCCGTGCCGTGATGTTCTCGCTATGATTCCCAGGTAATCGTATCAGTAGCGACACTCACCAGGGGCGTTTTTGGCCTCAAATGTGCAAATGGAAGCAGCGAATTACGCGAGATGTCCCCGAAGTCCGAGCCGATTGACAACTTCGCGTTGATACCGGCTCATTCGGAGCTCCTGTCCGCTGTCGAGCAAAATCAGATGATACCCATGAAACCAGGGATGCACTTCCTTCACGTAGTGTAAGTTTACAATGGTGGAGCGGTGAATCCGTGCAAACTCGCGCGGATCTAACTTGCCCTCCAAATTAGCCAAAGTCTCACGAATCTCATATGCGCGGCCTCCGGCGTGCAGCCGCGCGTAATTACCGCTAGCCTCAATCCACTGAATATCTCGCGTCTTCACGAAAATGATCCGTCCGTTCTCCGCAACTGCAAGGCGGTCAACGCACTCTCGCCTCCCAGCGACACTCTCCATCGCTCGAACAAAGCGTTGCATCGTCGCAAGATCCGGACGTCCACCCAAACGCTCTCTTACGCGTTTGAGCGCCCGCTCGAAGCGTGGCTTGCCAAAGGGCTTCAGTAAATAGTCCAGTGCGTTGGCATCAAAGGCGGCCAAGGCGTATTGATCGTAGGCGGTCACAAAAATGGTCGCCGGCATTTGCTCGGCTCCAATGCGATTGACCACTCCGAAGCCATCCAACTCAGGCATTTGCACATCGAGGAAAACCAGATCCGGTTTATCCGCCAGAATCGCGCTCACCGCCGATTGCCCATCACTGCACTCGCCCAATACTTCAATAGCGGTGTCAGATTTGAGAAACCGGCGAACGCTCTGCCTGGCCAGAGGTTCATCATCTACGATCAGCGCCCGAATGCTCATGGGACAGCCTCGACCTCCAGCTCATACGCTTGCACTGGCAATAACCGTACCGGTATCGAGAGGGAAACCAACACACCCTGGGGCAGGAGATTGCGGATGGCGAACGTCTGCTCGAATCCATACAAGCGTTGCAGCCGCGCAATCGTGTTCGCCATGCCAACACCCCTGGCAAGCAGCCTCTCCTGCGTATCGTCCAGAACGCTCGCCCGATTTTCAACCTCAATGTTCAGCCGCCCGTTGTTCACGAAGGCACGGACCGATACCAGATCCGGCTCCTTGCGCACTCCGATTCCATGCCGGATTGCGTTTTCCACCAGCGGTTGCAAAAGCAAACTCGGTACAGCGCAAGATTCCGATCCTTTCTCGATCTGAAAGTCGAACCGAAGGCGATCTCCAAAACGGCGCTGCTGAATGGCGGAATAGTGTTTCAGAAACTCAATTTCGCTATTGAGCGAAACTTCTTTTTGCTGCAACGAGCGAAGCGAAATTCGCAGCAACTCGCTGAGTGAAAGCAGAATCTCCTCCGCGCCTTCCGGGTCGTCATAGATCAACATTGTCGCGGCTTGCAAGGTGTTAAACAGGAAGTGCGGCTGAAGCTGGGTGCGCAATGCGGCTAGTTGCGCCTCGGCTAGCTGCGTTTCGAGCTGTGCGGCCTGCAGTTCGCGAAGGCGCGCCCGGTCATACGTTCGATAGACTTGAAATGCTCCAAGAAGTGCCCAATAAGTAAGCAGACTAATCTGTGTGTGTTGTGTGAAATAATGCCGCAGCGCGGCGCTCAGGGCCCAAGAAGAGGCATGCGGGACCCAGCCGATGGTGGCCTCGATTAAAACTCCAAATCCCGTAAGCAGCAAGCTGGCAGCGATGTGAATCAGAAGCGTGCGCTTCCAGGTCCGGGAATCGATGCTCCAACGCCCTCCCAACCAGAAGACAAGCGGCGTGAGCACACCGCATAAATAGACACAGGTGACGAGATAATACGTGAAGCGCTCTGCATGCTGGTGAATCGCGTCATAGATGTACCACTGGCTCGCGGCCGCAATAACAGCGACCATCCAACCAATCGCGAAAAGTGAGCGCTTACGTTTCGACAATGCTGGCTGGTCGATCACACTTCAAATCTTAAACCCGGTACCGGCCGACGCCAAACGGCGCCGCCGGAATACGATTCGTCACCTTCGGACGACGATTCGTCCCAACATGCTCGCTGCGTATGCTCGCTCGGCACTATTCTTCAAGAGAGAAGGACGGCGGCTATGTCTGATCTGAAACTTGTCGTAAACGGCGCATCGTACGAAGTGACAGTCGATCCTGCTATCCCGCTGCTTTGGTTCCTGCGCGACGCACTGAACATGACCGGAACAAAGTACGGCTGTGGCATGGGACTATGCGGGGCATGCACGGTTCATCTCGATGGTCAAGCCGTGCGCTCTTGTCAAACACTTGTGAACACAATCGGAACGAAGAAGGTCACCACCATCGAAGGGCTGTCTGCCGATCGGACTCACCCGGTGCAACGTGCCTGGATCGCCGAAAACGTTCCACAGTGCGGCTACTGTCAATCCGGACAAATCATGCAAGCTGCCGCCCTGCTTGCAAAAACTCCCCGTCCGACGAGGGAACAAATCGACCAGGCAATGTCCGGCAACATCTGCCGTTGCGCGACCTATCAACGAATTCGCCGAGCTATCCAAAGAGCAGCAGGGGAGAGCGCGTGACGCAGATTGAAGCGATTGTCAACCGTCGGGGGTTTTTCAAAGGCGGAGCGGCACTTGTCCTCGGTTTCTACCTGCCCGCGCGCGGCAAAGGCGCATCCGCCGCGACAGTGGAATTGAACGCCTGGATTCGCATCACGCGGGACAACCGGATCACTTTGTTGACCGAAGTACCGGAAATGGGTCAGGGGACGCGAACGGCCTGCGCCATGATGTTGGCCGAAGAGCTGGAAGCAGACTGGCCGGCGATTCTTGTGGAGCAAGCTCCGACGATCCCGGCGACGTATAAGCGTTTGACCACAGGCGGAAGCGGCGGAACATCGAGCTCTTGGGAGGCAATGCGCCAAGCCGGAGCGCAGGCGCGCGAGATGCTCTTGACGGCAGCTGCGCAACATTGGGAAGTCGAAAAGAAGGACTGCCGCGCGGAAAATGGAACGATTGTTCACACGCCCACCGGCCGGCGATTTCGTTACGGCGAATTAGTGGAGACGGCTTCCAAGCTGCCGCCGCCAGCGTTCGACAAGGTTCCGCTCAAAGACCGGAAGGACTTTCGCCTCGTCGGCAAGCCGGTCGGGCGAGTGGACACGCCGTGCAAAGTGGATGGCAGCGCTACGTTCGGCATGGATGTGCGGGTGCCCGGGATGCTGTTTTCGGCGATTGCGCGCTGTCCTCACTTCGGCGGCAGGCTAGTAAGCTCCGATGATTCGGACGCGAAGGCGACTCCGGGAGTCAAGGCGGTCTTTGCGGTTGCGCCAATCGGCTTCGTGCCAGGAATTAATCGAAACTTGAATGTCGCGGGCGGGATTGCCGTGGTGGCGACGTCTACTTGGGCCGCCCTGCAAGGCCGAAAGGCTCTGAACGTTACCTGGGACAAAGGTCCTGGCGTTCAAGAGAGTACGGCGAGTTTGCAGGAACAATTTCGCGAAAAAGCCGCCGGCCCGCCAAACGTGGTCATCGCCGAGCGCGGCAATGCACTCGAAGCTCTCGCGGGTGCAACCAAGAAGATCGATGCCGATTATGAGATGCCGTTTCAGGCTCACGCCCCTATGGAGCCGATGAACACCACCGTGCACGCGCGGGATGATGGCCGTGTTGAAGTTTGGTCGCCGACGCAGGGTGGCGATCTGGCTCAAGCCGCAATCGCTCACTTTGCGGAAATTGCGCCTGAAAACGTAATCGTCCACGTAACGTTTTCGGGCGGGTCATTCGGTCGCCGCTACCAATGGGATTACTTAGCTGAGGCTTACCAAGTGGCTAAGGAAATGAAAGTCCCGGTGCAGTTGGTGTGGACGCGTGAAGACGATATGCAGCACGATTTCTACCTGCAATATTCTTATCAACGCATGGTGGGAGCTTTGGACGGTGACGGCAGTATCGTTGCGTGGTCGCATCGCATCGTATCAACGCCGATCCGCGCCATTTTCGACTCGCCGGAATTACTGAAAGATCCCAAACACGTGGCAAGCCAGGATGTCAGCAGCGCCATTCCTTATCAGACACTTCACTATCGTTCGGACTACGCACCGGTTCTTTCGATTGTGCCGCGCGCCTGGTGGCGATCAGTTTCGTCCCCGTTTCACGTATTCGCCATTGAATGTTTTATGGACGAACTGGCATACGCTGCAGGGCAAGATCCTTGCGAATTTCGGGTCAAGCATCTGCTTGCAGACCAACCACAGCAGACGGCAAGACTTCGGGCAGTATTGCAACTTGCGGCGGAAAAGTCCGATTGGGGCAGAGCGCTACCACGAAATCACGGACGAGGAATCGCCTGCTGCATTTTCGGCGAAACCCATGTAGCCCATGTTGCCGAGGTTTCAGTCAATAACGGCGTGCTACGCGTCCACCGCATCGTAAGCGCAGTGGATTGCGGTCTCGCCGTCAATCCCGATAGCGTGCGTGCACAGATTGAAGGCGGAATCAATTACGCTCTGACACCAGTGGTTAGCGGCGAAATCAGCGTCAAAGAAGGAGCCGTGGAGCAGAGTAATTTTCATAACTACCAAGTGCTGCGAATGAAAGACGCGCCCGACATTGAGGTTCATCTTGTGGGCGGCGCAGACGTACCTGGCGGCGGCGTAGGAGAAGGCGGCGTGCCTCCACTCGCACCTGCGGTGGCGAACGCAATTTTTGCGGCTACCGGGAAACGCGTGCGCCGATTACCCATTACGAAACTGGGTTGAGGACTTCGACGCGGCCATAGGGCCATGTCGATTAGTTCCCGTTATCATTTAAAACATGTCGATCACTACGCGCGCTGTCGAGCATACCCTTGACGGCCAATCCTTTGAGAGCTTGTTGGTATTTGATGAGGCGAAGCAAGGTAAGCGTCCCGGAGTTCTGGTATTTCACGCTTGGGACGGCCGTTCTGATGACCAGGAGAATTTTGCCAAGCGTCTGACGGCATGGGGCTACGCTGCTCTGGCAGTGGATCTCTTTGGCAAAGGCAAGCGCGGTAAGACAACGGAAGAGTGTCAGGCGCTGATGACTCCGCTGATGCAAGACCGCGCACTGTTGCGGAGTCGAGTGTTGGGAGTTTTGGAAGTCTCCCAGGGTCTGGCTGAGATTGACCCGGCGAATATTGCGGCAATCGGCTTCTGTTTTGGTGGCCTGTGCGCTCTTGATCTGGCGCGTGCCGGAGGCAAAATTAAGGGTGCGGCTAGCTTCCATGGTCTGTTCACGCCCCCAAATCTGCCAAGTTCGACGCCGATTCAGGCTAGGATCATCGCTTTCCACGGATGGGACGATCCCTTTGCACCGCCAGACCAAGTTTTAGCGTTTGGCAAGGAATTCACGGCCACGGGCGCTGATTGGCGACTGCACGTCTACGGCGCAACCATGCACGCGTTCATGAACGAGGGGGCGAACATGCCGCAAATGGGCCTTCTCTACAACGCAAAGACAGCAGGCAGAGCATGGAAAGAGCTGCAACTATTCCTAGCTGAGACGTTCGGCGGTTGACACCTCCGGCTACTACATGTACAATTGGACGTGTAGAAGGCAGAGGCATGAAAACAGAAAAATCGGATCTTCCGCAAGGCACTTTGGACCTGCTGATTTTGAAAGTTGTCGCGCTGGGTCCGGTGCATGGATACGCCGTCGCGCAAAGGCTACAACAGGTGTCGCGCGACGTGGTGCAGGTTCCGCAAGGATCGCTTTACCCAGCTTTGCACCGGCTGGAGAATCGCGGCCTTCTGACGGCGGACTGGCAGGAAACGGAAACGGGGCGTGAGGCAAAGTTCTACCGCTTGACGCGAAAAGGTCGAACGCAATTGGAGGCGGAAACCGCCAGTTGGGCGCGATTGACAGAGGCTGTTGGGCTCATCCTCAGCTTGGAGCACGGAGGTACCGAATGACTTGGTGGCAGCGTCTCCGGAATCGTGGGCGGATGGAGGAGCAGCTTGAAAAGGAACTGCGTTTTCACGTTGAGCAACAGACAAACGATTTTGTCGCACGGGGCTATGATCTGGTGGCGGCTCGGCGACAAGCCAGACTTGCGCTTGGCGCAACGGAACAAGTAAAAGAGCAATGCCGCGACGCGCGTGGCACACGCTGGCTTGAAGATCTGTGGCAAGATCTTCGCTATGCAGTTCGTAATCTGCGGCAGCGGCCGGGCTTTGCAGCTGTTGCGCTGTCGACACTGGCGCTTGGCATTGGCGCCACCACAGTCATGTTCACTGTCATCAACGGAGTGCTGATCAAGCCACTGCCTTTTCCTGATCCGCAGAGCCTGGTGGCGGTGAACGGACACACTGCGATGTGGAACACCGCGCTTTATGGCCAGCAGAATCTTGCATACTTGGACTTTCTGGACTGCCAGGGTGCCGTCGGCTCTTTGGATTTGGCTGGGTGGACGTACAACGCAGGCACGCTGAGTGACCCCGGAGAAGCCGAGCACGTTGTGGAATTTCTGGCCTCGTCGAATCTGTTTTCCGTGCTGGGAGTTCCGTTACTTCGAGGGCGTGCCTTCCTTCCTGAAGAAGACAAGCCGGGCGGGGCGCCAGTGGCCATTATTGGCTACAGTTTGTGGCAGCGGCGCTTTGCCGGAAACCCCGCAGCGCTCGGCATGGCGGTGGTTCTTGACGGGAAACGCTACGCGATTGTGGGCATCGCGCCCGCAGGCTTCCGGCTGGATGGGGATGAAGGAGATGTCTTTACTCCCATGGGTCAAAACACTGCTAGGTACATGTGGAATCGCGGTCCGCATCCGGTTGGTGGGATTGCACGCCTGCGGGCGGGATCGACACTGGCGCAGGCGCAAACGAAACTGTCGATGATTGCCCGCCGCTTGGCCGAGCAATATCCGGACACCAATAAGGAGCGCACCTTCATAGCGCGGCCGCTTCGTCCGGATGTTGGCGATGTGCAATCTACGTTATGGTTGCTGCTGGGAGTCGTGGGTCTCGTGCTGCTGATTGCCTGTGTGAATGTAGCTAGTTTGTTGTTGGCACGCGCCGTCTCGCGTGGGCGTGAACTTGCCATGCGTGTGGCGCTCGGAGCGGGTCGGGGCCGCTTGATTCGCCAGTGTCTCACTGAGAGCGCGGTGTTGGGGCTCGCGGGAGGTACACTCGGAACCTTGCTCGCAGCCGTTGGCACCCACCCATTTATCGCATTTTGGCCGGGCAGTCTACCGCGCGCAGAGGAAGTTCAACTCGATTGGCGCGTCCTTTTGTTTGCCCTCGCCTGTTCGATTGTTTGTGGCCTTCTTTTCGGACTGGCGCCGGCTTTGCGCGCTTCGGCACGGGAGTTGGAACAAAGCCTCCGCTTGGGGGCTCGCTCAGTGATGGGAGGTGCGCGGCGTTTGCACAGTGGCTTTGTCGTCACGGAGATCGCGCTGGCTGTGGTCTTGTTGGTCTGCGCGGGTATGCTGGGCCGCACACTGCTGCATCTCTCGTCACTTAACCCAGGGCTCAATATACGCAACGTGCTGATTGCTCGTATGGCGCTTTCGCCCGCGACGCTTGCCAAACCAGGGCAGATCCGAGCAGCTTGGCAGGACGTGCTGGATCACGCACGCACCGTACCAGGGGTGCAATCCGCGGCGATAGTCGATACCGTACCGATGCGCCAAGGCGATAATCAACTCGGTTACTCGACTAGCGCGGCATTGCCGCCCGAGAACCTTCAGCCGATCACATTGGCAACCAGCGTAACGCCCGATTATCTGAAAGTCACTGGCATACCACTGCGCGAAGGCCGCTTCTTCGATGACCATGATCGCCTGAGTAGTGAGCTGGTCATCGTGATTGACGAGATCTTAGCGAAGCAGGCGTTCGGCGCGGAGATAGCTGTTGGGAGGCGACTCTGGGTACCCGATATGGGACCGGCTCCGCTTCGTGTTGTGGGTGTGGTGGGACATGTGCGGCACTGGGGACTAGGTGGCGACGATCAAGCGCAAGTGCGCGCGCAATTGTACTATCCGTTCGCCCAAGTACCGGACAAGCTCTTGCCCCGCTGGTCTGAACTCATGTCGATTGCGGTTCGAACTAGCATCGCGCCATTGAATGTCGTGGAACCGCTGCGGCGGCAGGTGCACGGAGCCAGCAACGATCAAGTGTTTTATGAGGTTCGCACGATGGAGCAACTCGCCAGCAATTCGCTCGCCCGCCAACGCTTCCTCTTGTTGTCGTTCGGAATATTTGCCTGCTTGGCTTTGCTGCTGGCTTGCATCGGCATTTATGGGGTGCTGGCCTATTTGACGAACCAGCGCGTGCCTGAGATGGGCCTCCGCATGGCGCTCGGAGCCGACGCTCAATCGGTTCTGTGGCTGGTGCTGCGTCAGAGCCTCGGCATGATTTCCGTCGGCGTCGGCATAGGCGCAATTGCCGCGCTGGCAGCCGGGCACGTCTTAGTCAACCAAGTGCAGGGAATGCAGTCGACCGAGCCAGCCGCATTCGCCATTATGATTCCCGTGCTGTTCGCCGCTGCGCTGTTTGCGAGCTTTCTGCCGGCGCGGCGAGCCAGCAAGATAGACCCAATGATTGCGTTGCGGCAGGATTAATGCGGTTCGCTTAAGGTTGGGAGAGAGTGAAAGCGAAAAGGCTATTACCTGCGCCCACCACTATGTATTGTTTGCCGTCGAGCATATAGGTGGAAGGGCCGTTTGCCAGGCTGCCGCCCATGGTCGTGTGCCACAGGATTTTTCCTTTGGCTGGATCGAAGGCGATTAAGTGTTGCGCGCTATCGCCGGCGAATAGGAGTTGACCCGCCGTTGTCAGTAAGCCCGCCGTACTGCCCGCTGGGAAATCGTGACGCCAGACTGTCTTGCCGGTTTTGTAATCAATAGCCCGCAGCGTACTGCCCAAGCTACCCGATGCGCGCTCTGCCGCGCCATAGCCTTCCGGGTGCGGGTCTGTATCGGTCAGGTAGAAGACGCTATAAGATGCCGAAGTACCTGCATAGAATAAACCTGTCTCAGGATCAAAGCTGGGAGGTGGCCAATTGGCTGCACCTCCCGAGGGAGGGGAAACCAACACGCCGGGAATTTGCGGCTCCTTGGCAGGATCGGGAATTGGGCTGCCGTTTTCATCGACACCCTTCGACCAATTCATGGTTTCCAAGAACGGATGAGAGACAATGTTCTTGCCAGTGACGCGATCGAGTAGAAAGAAGTAACCGTTGCGATTCACTTGAGCGAGTAGCTTGCGGGGCTTGCCGTCAATTACGCCATCGAAGATCACCGGGGTTTGCGCGGAATCCCAATCATGCGTGTCGTGCGGAGACGCCTGGAAATACCACTTCATCTTGCCGGTGTCGATGTCCAAGGCGACAATCGAGCAGGTGAACAAATCGTTGCCCTTGCGGCTTTGGCCCGCCATGACCGGGTTGGGATTCCCGGTGCCGACGTAATACAGCTTTAATTCGGGATCATAGGTACCGGGGACCCAGGTCATCCCGCCGCCGTGGCGCATAGAATCCTCATCGGGCCAAGTTTCGGAGCCCGGGTCGCCCTTCTTCATGGGTTCGCTCCACCATTTCCACTGCAGATCGCCAGTTTCGGGATCGTGCGATTCCAGGAAGCCTGGGACGTCGAGCGAATCGCCGCCTGTTCCGACAACGACGTGGTTACCAACAACCACGGGCGCCGATGTTGAAAAGTATTCTTGCTTTACGTCGGCGATTTCTTTATGCCAGCGCTCCTTGCCGGTCTTGGCGTCGAGCGAAACCAGGTAATTGTCGGGCGTTTCGAAGAACAGCCAATTGCCATACATGCCCACGCCCCGGTTGCCTATGTGAATGCCACCGCGCGTGCGCCAAAAATAGTGCCACAGCTCGTTACCAGTGTGCGCGTCGACAGCCCATGTGTTATCGGGAGTTGTGAAATAGAGAACACCATTCACCATCAAGGGAGTGGATTTGATGCTGACGCCGAAAGGATTGGCGGCACTTTCGCCACTCTTGGGAGCCGGCCCTTCGCCGCCCACAATCGCGCCCGGCGTCTCGCCCGGCGTGGCACGGTACGTCCAGGCCAGCTTTAGGTCCTTTACATTCGACTGATTGATCTGCGCAAGAGTGCTGAAACGACGTCCCGAATAGTCTCCGTTGTAAGTCGGCCAAGCATCCGTTGGCGGTTTCAGCAACAGCTTAGGATCGAGCAATTGAGCCGGCAGCAACGCGGGCAGGGTCACGAGGCAGAGGGTTATGGTTGTGCGTACGATGTTCATTTCAACGTCACCAGGTAAGCAGTCAGATTGTGGATATCGGCATCGGTGTATCGCTTCAACAGTTCTGTGTGACCCTTCATCGGATCGTGCAGTTCCACCTTCGGCACATCGTCATCGCGCGTGAAGGAACGACGCTCGCCATGCTCGTCGATTAACGTAATTGCAAAATCGTCAATATGATCGAGCAGTCCGTTTACCACCTCGCCCGAGGGCAGCGTGACTGTGGCCGTCACGGCGGTTCCTTTGTCTATGGGTCCACTGCGGGCGCCGTAGCGAGATTCGCGCGGCATCACTATCTTTTGCTGAAGATTCACCGTGTCGTATTTCGAGCCGACATGCGCTAAATCTCCCGTCACGGAGTGGCAACTCGTGCAGCCGCCGGCGCCGTTGAAATAGGATTCGCCGGCTTTGGGGTCACCGACAAGGATGTCGAGAATCTTGTAGGTGCCACGCTGCGCCGCCGCGCGAACACCATCGTGGAGGAACGCGGCGATGTCGGCAAGCTGGTCGGGCGTGAAACTGAATTTCGGCATGCCCTTATCGGGGCGGCCGTTCAGCACAACCTTGCTGATCAGATCGCCGTTTTCGTCGTGCAGGACCGTGATGGAGCGCAGCAAATTAGGCCCACTCTCGCCGCCTTTGGCACTTCCACCGTGACAGAAAGCGCAATTGGCCGTGTAAGTTCTTTTACCGCGCTCGAGCGTGGCAGAATCATAATTTTTGTAGTTGCCGCCCGCGCCAGCGCCGCCACGGCGAACAGGGGGTGGGGTGGGTGGTGCAGCAGGTGCCTGTGCGCGCAAAATGGGCACAAAACCAGCGAGCAAAACCAAGGCCACGCGGGCAGGTTTTACAAGGTGAATCAAAACAGGTCTCCTTGACGGTACAAAAGAAGTGTAGCGCGCTCGTTTTTGACCGGCCTTTGACTACGGCGCTAGAATGCGGTTTGATTCCTCTCTTTGTCAGAGTGCACGAAAGCGATAACGTGGCGATTATCGTTGCGCCAGAGGGCGTAGCGCCCGGCGTACACGATGCGACTGGGTTTGCGGTACGGGAGAGCATCCCTCAATCGCACAAAGTCGCGCTCGCGCGCATCCTAAGCGGCGAGCCTGTCGTTCGTTACGGCCAAACGATCGGCTTGGCGAACCGAACGCTGGAAGCCGGTTCGTGGGTCCGCGAAGACGATCTCAGTCTGCCGGCCGCGCCGAACCTGGACGAGATGCCGTTGTCGACGGCAGTGCCCGCGCCGTTGCCCGCTCTGGACGGCTACACGTTCGATGGTTTCAAAAACGCCGATGGGAGCGTTGGGACGAGAAATATTCTCGGCATCACGACAACGGTGCAATGTGTCGCGCCAACAGTGGATTACGCTGTTCGCCGCATCAAAGCAGAAGTGTTGCCGCGATTTCAGAACGTTGACGATGTGGTGGCGGTGACGCACGGTTATGGCTGCGGTATCGCCATCAACGCACCGGGCGCGGCAATTCCGATCAACACGCTGAAGCACATCAGTACGCATGCAAATTTCGCGGCCCGGCCGCTGGTTGTCAGTCTGGGCTGCGAGAAGTTACAGCCGACGCGGCTGTTCGAATCGATCTTGCCAGTCCTAACGGAGGAGAACACGTCGATCCGCCTGCAGGATGAACGCGGCTTCGCGGCTAGCGTGAGCGCGATTATGCAGGCCGCTGAAAAACGACTCACAGAATTAAATCGACGTCGACGGGAAGCCGTGCCCGCATCGCATCTGTCAGTAGGTTTGCAATGTGGCGGCAGCGACGCTTTCTCAGGCGTTACCTGCAACCCGGCACTTGGTTTTGCGGTGGATCTACTGGTGCGTGCAGGCGCGTCTGTCTTCTTTTCGGAGGTGACGGAGGTACGGGATGCCATTCATCTGCTCACTCCTCGTGCGATTACTCCCACTGTGGGACGCAAGCTATTGGCGGAGATGAAGTGGTATGACAAGTATCTTGCCTCGGGAGGCGCGGACCGCAGTGCGAATCCAACACCGGGAAACAAACGCGGAGGTCTAGCGAATATTGTGGAGAAAGCTCTCGGGTCCGTCGCGAAAGCGGGGACGACGGCTATTATGGATGTGGCGTCGCAGGGGCAGAAGGTGACGAGCAAAGGGTTGGTCTTTGCCGCGACACCGGCAAGTGACTTCATTTGTGGGACACAACAACTGGCATCAATGAACATGCATGTTTTTACAACCGGGGAGGGAAGTCCGTACGGTCTCTCGCTGGTGCCCGTAGTAAAGGTGTCATCGAGAACAGCGCTTGCGGAAAAATGGCATGACTTGATTGATGTGGACGCAGGGCGCATTGCAACGGGAGAGGCGACTATTGAGCAAGTTGGGTGGGAGTTATTCCGCTTTATGCTGGACGTGGCTAGTGGGCGGAGCACGTGGGCGGAGCATTGGGGGCTGGGCAATGCGCTGGTACCGTTTAATCCAGGGCCCGTGACGTGAAATGTGAATCGCGGCGAATGTCGATCACCATCTCGGCAGGACTCGTTTCCAATTCGGGTCAACGTGCTTGCGCATTTCGGCTTCATCATCTCGTCTGCGCAAGGTTATTTTTTCGTAGCGCTCGCGGCCGCGGGCAAGCTGATCGTAATCTAACGCCACACCAAGACCCGGCTTGTCGGAAATCTTCACGGTTCCGTTTTCGAAATGAATACGGCCGCCTTCCACGATTTCATCCGTCTGCGTCTGCCACGGATAGTGAGTATCGCAAGCGAACTTCAAATTAGGACATGCCGCGGCGACATGGGTCATGGCCATCATGCTCACCCCCAGATGGCTGTTGGAATGCATAGAAAGGCCCATGCCAAGAACTTCACAGAGATGCGATAGATGCTGCACTTGGCGCATGCCGCCCCAATAGTGCGGGTCTGACAGCACAATCTGCACGGCATCCAAATCGCGGGCACGCGGTAGGTCCGCAAACTGAGTCACGGCGACGTTACTAGCCAGCGGCGTAAGAATGCCTTTGCTGAGCAGACGCTTCCGGACGTCACCCATGCCTACGAGCTCAGGGCATGGATCTTCCAGATAGCCACCGCCTGATAACTCCTCGCGCAGGGCTTCGCCCACGGTGACCGACGTATCCACAGACCATGCGCAATTCGGATCAATGCGTAGTGGAAATGTTTTCCCGAACTCGGCGTGTAAAGCCTTGATGGTAGCGATCTCAACGGCCGGCTCTAAGACACCGCCCTTCAATTTGATTTCACGAAAACCATATTGCTTCACCATCTGGCGGCACTCGCGGACCGCCGCTTCGGGCGTTAAGACTTCGCCGTATTCGTCGGCGTACTGCCCTTCGCCGCCGCCACCGGCATGTTTGTAAAACAAATAGGCTGAAAAAGCTACCGCGTTACGCACGCGTCCGCCGATGACATCGCAAACGGGCCTGTTTACGGCCTTGCCAATGATATCGAGGCAGGCAATTTCAAGCGCGGCGAATGTGCGGTTATGCTGGTCGAGCGGATTCTCGCCTGGTACCAGCCAAGTCTGTGAACGCCCACCTGGAACGCCGCGTTGCGCGGTGGTTTTTCCGCAGATCTGCTGATATAAGCCAGCGAGTTGAAACGGGTCGCGGCCCAGCACGGAATCGCGCATCGCCTCTAGAGCTGCACGCGGCGCATCGCCACCGTATGTCTCGCTGACTCCCTTGATGCCGTCATCCGTTTCCAGCTCCACAATGGTCCGCAGCGCCCACGGCGCGTGCAAGCCATAGGAACTCCTTAAAGGTGGATCGGCGATGGCGATCGAATGCAATTTGAGATTAGAGATTTTCATAGGCCGAACAGAATATGATAATTCCGAGCGGAGTTAATCATGAATCGAAGGACCTTCACCAAACTAACGGCCACCGGCTTTGCACTATCGTCTGGCGCGCCGGCCGCGGCTCCCGACAAGCCCGGACGGATGAAACTCGGCACTCAGAATCAGTCTACCGACGAAATGCTTCGCATCCTGGCGGCACTGGGCGTTAGCCATATCTGCAGCGAAATACCGTCGGCAAAATTCGATGAATCGTGGTCATTCGAAGGTTTGACGAAGTTGCGCGAACGCGTAGAGTCGTTTGGAATTCGCCTGGAAGCAGTGCCGCTGCCGCTCAGTTCCAGTTACATCACAAAATCAGAAAATCCGCATATCATGCTTGGCCAGAGTCCCGAACGCGATCAGGAAATCGACAACATCTGCCGCATGATCGAAAACGCCGCGCGCGCGGGCATTCCAATGTTGAAATACAACATGACCATTCTGGGTGTAGTTCGCGGTGAGCGCACGCCGGGGCGGGGTGGCTCGAGCTACAGTACCTTTGATTACGATAAGACCCCGCAAGAGCCCCCACTCACCGAAGCGGGGCCAGTTTCCGCTGACATGATGTGGGACCGTATCACCTATTTCCTTAAACGCGTGATTCCTGTAGCCGAACAGAACCGCGTCAAAATGGCCTGTCATCCACACGATCCGGGTATGCCCCCCGACAAGGGTTTCCGCGGAGTGCAGCGCGTTCTGGGCAGTGTTGACGGGTTGAAGCGCTTCATAGAGATCAATCCCAGTCCGTATCACGGTATTAACTTCTGTCAAGGGACTGTCTCTGAAATGCTCAGAAATCCAAACCGCGAACTTCCGGAAGTCATCCGTTACTTTGGCAGCCGCAAGAAAATCTTCAACGTGCACTTTCGCAACATCCACGGTGGCTTTCTCAATTTTCAGGAAACGTTCCCAGATTGTGGAGATGTGGACATGTTGGCCATGTTGAAGGTCTATCAGGAAGTGGGTTACGACGGCATGTTGATGCCCGACCACGTTCCTGTGATTCAAGGCGATGCGGGTGGCCGGCAGGCTTTCGCTTTTGCTTACGGTTATATTCGAGGGTTAATGCAAGCAGTGAACGCGTAACTCATGAATCCCCAAAGAACTTTCGTTTCCAAACTTGCAGGCGTGTTCGGTTTCCCCGTCACGCCTTTCCACAATGACCTATCGCTCGATCTGGATGGGCTTGCACGCAATGTGGATGAAATGGCCGCGTTTCCCTTTTGCGCGCTGGTTGCCGCCGGCGGCACAGGTGAGATGTATTCCATGTCACCGGATGAAATCGAGCAGGTGGTGGCTACGTCAGTAAGAGCAGCCAATGGCCGAATGCCGGTTGTGGCCGGCACGGGTTATAACGCTATTCTGGGAAGCAATATTGCGCAGCGCTCAGCTAAAGCCGGCGCGAGTTGCATTCTGGCTTTGCCGCCGTATTACGTTTCGGCGCCGGAAGATGGCTTGTTCGCTTATTACGAAGCTCTTGGCAAAGCTACCGATCTTCCCTTGATGGTTTACAGCCGTGATTGGGCCGTCTTTACGCCAGATATGCTCGCGCGCCTTGCCGATCGTGTGCCCACGCTGGTTGGTTGGAAAGATGGTCAGGGCGACGTTCGCAAATATCAGCGTATTATGGAACGCAACGGCGACCGCCTTGCTTGGTTCGGAGGATTGGGCGACGATTGCGTGCCGGGTTATTTTGCGATCGGAGTGCAGGCGTATACCTCGAGCATTTCCAACATTGCACCCAAGCTCTCGCTGGCCCTGGCCGATGCTGGTTTGAAAGGTGATTTTGTGCGGCTGAACGAGATGATGAAGCGCTACGTGAATCCGCTTTATGCTCTCAGAGAGCGTTCCAAAGGATATGAGGTAGCCGTGATGAAGGAGGCCATGGAGATGTTTGGAATGCCGGCGGGCCCGGTGCGTCCGCCGCTGATGAATTGCCGGGCGGCCGATAAGAAGGACTTGGCCGAGCTAATGAAGGTTTACGCCGAAATGCGCTAGCGTTCCTGTGCAGCGTCGATGCTGAAATTTCCGGACATGGGAATCAGCGCGTGGCCGTCTTCGGTCACTATATAAGAGGAAACGTTGTGGCTGCCATAGGTGAGATTCACGAAGCCGCTCCACTGTCGATCAGGCGGGATTGTGAGTTTCGCAAAACACTTAGGCAAACCGGCGGGCAAACGTTCGCCAAGGCCAACGATGCGGTTGTTTTCGTCCACGAAGACTAACTCCAAGTGGTGAAAGAGTGTGGACCTCTCATTGGTCCACCCTGCTACTGTGACTGCCGTTTGAAGCTTTTGGGAGGCGATGATTCCTCCGCTTGCTGGACGACGCAAAGGGCCCGGGAAAATGGCGTTCACCTCCCTCCCAATCCAGAATGGTTCCGGGGTCGAGAAGAGGCTGAGCTTCTCAGCGCGCATGAGTGGGATAACCCGGGGTACGAAACGATTGTCGGGGTGCAGAATCAGGTCTGGCACCGGGTCCAGTATGCCTGCTTCCACGGCAAGAGCCGACCATTGTTGGGTGGCATAACCGGTGGCTACGGAGTCGGAGAAGGAGTTAAAGGCAGGCTTGTGAGACATGCGGAAGAGGAGCAGGCTCAGTCCAACAGCGACACCGGTTGCGAGAATCGTACCCATGAAAGGCGTCCGTGCGAGTACCCAAATGGACACAATGGCGAGCATTCCCCAATATGTGAGTGGCAGTGTGAGATAGCGTGGCGCCTTGGCAATCTCAATAAGAGGGTCATCCGGATTCATGCGGCCCAGAGCGATCATCAAACCAGAGCCCAAGATGAACGCTGCGTAACCGAACAAGACGATGCCGGTTGGGGTCGCAAGCAACCGGGCATGCCATGCGCGGAGTAGGAGCAGCGCCAGAGCGACCAAGCTAATGAGCCCGATGCGCACTCCGAAGTCAGTCTCCGCGCGCAACACAGCGAAGGGCATACTGACGTACGCTGCCATGAACTTTGTCAGATATGCGGGATGTGTGAGAACCACCCGCCAATTAAGAGTTCCAAGCTGTTTATAGCCGGAAAAGTACAAACCTGTGCTGAGTGCGCCAGCGAGGGCGATGATTGATATCTGCCGCCACGCCAAGCGCAGGCTGACCGCGAGACAGAGCAATAGCGGCCAGAGTAGGAGTCCATTGCCGGAAGAATACGTACAAATGACACCGGATAGTGCGAGAAGTAGCAGCCAGAATCGGCGCCCGCTAACAGAGAGCTTTGCCAGAAGCACGAGTGAGAGAATCGCAGCGAACTGATTCATGGTCCATTGCAACAGAAAGGGTGAGCCCAAGGAGGCGGCGCAACCTGTCCAAGCCATGAGAATAGCTGCCAAGAATATGGCTGCGTACCGCGGGAGACTCATAACTGAGCGGTCCTTCGCGAAAGCCCAAACCATGACAAACCAAATGCCGACGTATAGCGCAAAGCTCAGAAGTGTCGGCAAAAGGATTCGGCCACGAAAGTAAAGCAAATCCAACGCAATGATAGCTTCGGGGAAAACGATGCGGTGTTCGTTGTGTTGCACCCAAAAAACGCGTAGGTCTCCCGCTTTGTAGCGTGCATAGTGGTCGATGGTGCTGAGGTAATCCCAAACAGGAGAGTCAATATAAAAGCGAGCGACCTCCCTCCCGGCGTGCCACCAGTTCACGATGGCCCAAAGACAAAGGGGAAGCAAAATCAATCCTTGCAAGGCTGCTTTCGGTAGGCGGGACAACGTTAGAGTGTAGCAAGAACCGGGCTATCCGCTAAAATGAACCATGAGTAAAAAAGCTCTCATAACCGGCTCTTGTGGGCTCATTGGATCGGAGGTTTGTATCCACATGGCGCGAAGTGGATACAGTATTTTTGGCATTGACAACAATGAACGAGCAGTATTTTTCGGCCCTGAAGGCGACACGCGCTGGTCTCTTTCGAGATTGAAGCAAAGCATCCCGGGCTATGTTCACGCAGACCTGGATATTCGCGATCGGGCAGGCATTCAGAGGCTGCTTGCTGAAATTCGACCCGATGCGATTGTTCACACCGCGGCCCAGCCATCGCATGACCGGGCGGCAGCCATACCTTTCGACGATTTCGAAACGAACGCTGTAGGTACTTTGAACCTATTGGAGGCTGGGCGTCAGGCGTGCCCGGAATCACCCTTTGTTCACATGTCGACCAACAAAGTTTATGGCGATTTGCCGAACACGATTGCGATGAAAGAACTGCCCAACCGTTGGGACTACGATGACCCTCGTTTCGAGCAAGGCATTCCGGAGACGTTTTCGATAGACCAATCGAAACATTCTCTTTTTGGCGCGTCTAAAGTGGCAGCGGACGTGATGGTACAGGAATACGGCCGGTATTTCAACATGCCAACGTGTTGTTTGCGCGGCGGTTGCCTGACGGGTCCAAATCACTCCGGAGTGGAACTGCATGGGTTCCTCAGTTATCTGGTGCGCTGCAATGTGGAGGGCCGAGAGTACAAGATTTTCGGCTACAAAGGCAAGCAAGTTCGGGACAACATACACTCCCAAGACGTCGCCAATTTTATCGTCGAGTTTTGCAAAGCGCCGCGCGCCGGCGAGGTGTATAACATTGGCGGCGGAAAAGAGAATTCATGCTCTATTTGGGAAGCCTTTTCGGCGGTGGAAAAGCTGACAGGTAAACCTCAGAGGAGCACGTATTTAGAACAGAACCGCATAGGCGACCATATTTGCTATTACAGCGATTTGCGCAAGATGAAAAGTCACTACCCAAAGTGGACGATTACGCGCACGCTAGAAAATGTTTTTGAGGAGATTGTGCAAGCCTGGCATGAGAGATTGGCCCAAGCGGTGAGTTAGTCGGAGCGCATCACGGGATGAAGCTCTTCATTACTGGAATTTGCGGATTTGTAGGGAGTAGTCTCGCCGTCCGGCTGCTGAGTCAAGTGCCGGGGTTACAAATCGCCGGCATTGACAATCTTCTGCGGCCTGGTTCAGAGATGAATCGAGCGGAATTGACGAAGCTTGGAATCCGCTTTGTGCACGGCGACGTCAGGATGCCGAGTGACTTGGAGGCGATTGGCCCAAGCGATTGGGTGATTGACGCTGCGGCGCACCCGAGTGTTCTAGCGGGAGTGGATGGCCGATCGAGTCCTCGACAACTTGCGGAACACAACCTGCAAGGAACGTTAAACATTCTCGATTACTGCCGGCAGCATAAGGCGGGCCTAATTTTGCTGAGTACCAGCCGCGTGTATTCGGTGCGAGATTTGGCGGGGCTCCCTGTGAAAGAAAATCAAAACCGTTTTCAATTGGATGCAACGAAGAAAGCGCCTACCGGCGCCACGCCGTTGGGTATAGACGAAACATTTCCAACACGCCAACCGATCTCGCTTTACGGAGCGACGAAGCTGGCGTCGGAAACGATGGCGCGCGAATACGGTTACGCATTCGACTTTCCAGTGTGGATCAACCGGTGCGGCGTTTTGGCCGGGGCAGGGCAGTTTGGCACTGCCGAGCAGGGGATCTTCTCATACTGGCTCCACGCCCACGCCGCGCGGCTGCCGCTGCGCTATATCGGTTTCGGCGGATTGGGATATCAATTGCGCGACGCTTTGCATCCCGACGATTTAGCCGAATTGATTCGTATCCAGTTTGAGCGAACGCCGCCGGCGGACGCCACGTTTAATGCCGGTGGCGGACTAGACAACTCGATGTCTTTGGCTCAGCTCACCGATTGGTGTAATCAGAGGTTCGGAGACCATATGCCAGAAGCGGATCACCGCCCGCGCCCGTTTGATATTCCTTGGTTGGTGATGGATTCGCGTTCGGCGGCATTAAACCTTGGTTGGACGCCTAAACGTTCGCTCTCTTCGATTCTGGATGAGATCGCTGACCACGTGAAGAGTAATCCAAATTGGCTGAAAAAGACGGGGGCCGTATGAATGAAGAGTCAGTGACGCGCGAGCCACTTAAGCTGTTGAGCGTTGTGATCCCGGCCCGGGACGAGGAGGGCTGCATTGTTTCCACTGTGGAGCATTTGCATCTGGAACTGCGTCTCAACGCGATTCCTCATGAGATTGTAGTTGTGGATGACGGCAGCACAGATTCCACTTGGGAGAAATTGAAGGAACTGTCGAGCCGCTTACCCGAACTCAAACCGGTACAGAATAACGGGCGTCACGGGTTTGGACGAGCCATCATTTACGGCCTGGACAAAATGACAGGCGACGCAGTGGTGATCATGATGGCGGACGAATCCGACGACAGCCGCGACGTGGTTCGCTACTGGCAATTGCTGAACGAGGGTTGGGATGCCGTGTTCGGGTCGCGCTTCATCAAAGGCGGCGGAGTGATTGACTATCCGTGGTTCAAGCTTCGTGTGAACCGTTTCGCAAATCTTTTCATCCGGCTGATGTTTCGCACTGGTTTGAACGATACAACCAACGCGTTCAAGGCCTACCGAGCGAGCGTGATTGAGGGTTGCCGGCCGTTATTGTCGCCGCATTTTAATTTGACCGTTGAAATACCACTCAAAACGATTGTGCGGGGCTATACGTGGACCGTGATTCCCATTACCTGGCGCAACCGCCGGAGCGGTGTTCCGAAATTGAAACTCAAAGAAATGGGGAGTCGCTATCTGTTCATTTGCCTTTACGTTTGGCTAGAGAAATATTTCAGCCGTGGCGACTATCGCCGCGTAGAGCAACCAGCCAACAATCCGTTACACTCGCACGAACCCGGCAGATAGCGTGAACGGCAAATACTAGCTGAGCACGTTTGCGTCCTTTTGCAGGAAGCGTTCGCGGATATAGCACAAGTAGATACCTATGAGAATGGGAAGGAAGCCGTTGAATAGCCGGGCTTCGTTCAATTGGCCGTAAATCGAATAAGTGGCGAGCTGCATTGGCAGGAGAACCGAAGCGCGTTTCAAGAAAGGACTGGCACTTTTGAACGCCAGAGCGGCACCGAGATACCACGGGACGGTCAACATGGCTCCGAAAATCATGGTACGGTGCATTTCGGCGATCTGACGCATGTTAAACCACACTTTGATTTCGTGCGTGAAGGGAATCGGGATGGTCCGGTTCAGAATGAATTGAATGGAGAAATAGGCAATCGTAGCGGCTGCTCCTACCCAGTAAACCGTTTTCCTTTCTTCAACAGGCCACAGGATTACGATCGCCGTCGGAATCAACAGCAAAATGTTCTGGTGATTCAGCATGCCAATACAGAACGCCAACAAGAACAGTAAGTATTGCCGCTGGTAGAGGAAAAGAAAACAAAAGCAGTAGGTAAAAACCACGGCGATATCGTGTCCTACGTAGAAATCGGCCGTGGGCGTAAGAATGGCCGCCAGCAAAACTTGTCCCAAAAACTGGAGTTCGCCTCCGATAAACAACGCCGACCACTTGCCGATCACATAAACGGCGAGCACGATCCCCAGCCCTTGAATGACGATAAACGACTGTATGTAGCTGAGCCCAGGTACAAGGTGCTTCAGAAGCATCGCAGGCCAGATCATGAGAAGACGCTGACCGAAAACGGGAACTCTCTCGGAGTGAGTCATCATGTCGGAGATGCGATACCAAGGAGCCTCCCAGCCTCGCGTGACAAGGTTGTTGAACAACACACACATAACAGCGAGAGCAACGACCGCCGCAATCAGGCGGGTTTGCATGTCAGTTTGCTGCAACTCGTTTCGAAATCGTGCAACGACAACGAAGATGGCCAGCAAGGCGGTTAAAAGCAGGAGGATGATAGCAACAACCAAGCGGATACGACTTGGTTGTATCGGTCCGAACTCAAGTTCGGCGTCTTGGAATCCGGGTAGGAGTTTGGCCCAATCGGTAGGCGCCAGCCGGACTCCCCAAACCAAGAACCAACCCCACGCAAAGAGCAATAACGAAGCCAAAAACCACGAAATATGCGAAATTCGCGGCAGACCCTTTAAAATCACTCAACCGAGGATAACACAGAAACGGCCATATGCCTCTGCTGACGCGTCAATCATTGTCATCCAGGATTAAGACGAAATTCGGAGGGTTGATGGGTACGGAAATTGATTCGACTCTCTCATGCCGCCTGCTCGCGATCTCCCACTTTTCGATTTTGGCGGCACTGTCAATCCAGTGGAGGTCAACGAAGGTTTTGGCGGGAAAATTCCGCACTGTTCCCAATGCGAAGGCGCCTGCGAGTAAGACGGCTGCAATGCCGTACTTCATGGTTTGTGTGAACGTATCAATCGCAAGAGCCACGCAAAAGATAAACATGCACGTGCCTATGAAGAAGTAGCGCTCGGCTGTGTAGTTCCTTAGGCCGTCCAAGCTTAAGAATTCTTTCACGACACCACGGCCCCAGAGAACCGCCAGCAAAGAGCCAATACCGATGTATGCCGCGCACAACAGCCATCTCAGGCGCGGCGAGCCCTGTAGCCTCACGGCCAACAAGGTGGCAAACGCAACTCCCAAAGACAGCGCCAGAACTAGTTTTGTGAAGAGCGCAACCTCCGAGTTATAGGTCAGGAACCGAGTACCTATCATGGGAGCAAGGATGCATCTGGAAAGGCCGCTGCTCAAGGTTGCAAGAAATAGCGAATCAAAATGAAAGGCGGCCTTTGGCGCCGCGTTGTCTTGCCGCATGATCCAGACCTGTAGGAACAACGCGGCTAGGTGGAGCACGGGCCGCACCTTCAGGCATCCCGGCTTGTTCTTCACTTGCCATAAAAGAAAAGGAATGAAGAGGAGCGTGGTCGGTGCCGTGAGGGCAATGAACACTTGCGCAATAGACAGCCAGACCTCCGCGGCTTTCTCCGTGCTCTGATGACCGCCGGCAACCATGAGAAGCACGGACAAAACGCAGAGATACCACTGAAGGTTGGAAACGGTGGCAATCAGTTCACTGCCAACAACGGTGGATGCCGTCATGGCAAGACAGCAGGTTGCTCTGAGTTTGTCGGAGGCGATGATTTTTCTGTAGCAGGGCCAGAAGAAAGCGCTGCACGAGACTGCTTCAATCAGCAGAGCGCTAGCGTTGTACCCGAGAGGCGTCGAGCGCACAGGAAGGAAGGACATCACTGCCGCGATCAAACGCGGGATGACGTGGATATAGCCGGAGTAAGGCTGCGCGAGCGAGCGCCAAAAGCCATGCAGCAATTGTTGTTGAAAGAACACACCCCCGTCTTCGGCCCAAAATTGCGCATTTAGTAAGGACTCAGGCCGCCGCAGCCAGAGGAGCAATAAGATGGCGAAGGCAAAAGCTATGACCTTGGATAGCTCGCGCGGGTGAGAGCGGCTCGCTCTTTCAGGGAGGGATTGATCTGGCAAAGAGTCATTTTGGCATGGCTGTCGCTAAGCTGGATATAGCTTGCCTCGCAAACCTGAGATCATGAGTCCGGCCGGCCATTGGCCGCAGCTCCACGCCGCTATCGAAGCGGGCGCGGATTCGGTTTATTTCGGACTCACGCATTTCAGTGCGCGCGCCAAAGTCGGCTTCTCTCTTGCTGAATTGCCGTCCGCCATCGGCACGCTCCATCAACGCGGTGTCAAAGGCTTCATTACTTTCAATACGCTGATTTTCGAAGACGAACTGGCTGAAGCGAGCCGAACGATTGCAGCCATTGCGGATTCTGGCGCCGACGCCATCATCGTGCAAGACCCAGCTATTCTCAAACTGGCCCGACAAATCGCACCGCATCTTGAATTGCACGCCAGTACGCAAATGAGCATTGCCGACGCCGGCGGTGTGGAGTTTGCGCGCGGGCTGGGCGCTAGCCGCGTGACACTCGCGCGCGAGCTGTCTCTGGCCGAAATCGCGGCCATTCGGCGCGCCACGGATTGCGATCTCGAAATTTTTGTCCACGGCGCTCTCTGCGTTGCTTACTCCGGCCAATGCTTTTCTTCCGAAGCGTGGGGCGGACGGAGCGCCAATCGGGGCCAGTGCGCACAGGCGTGCCGCCTTCCTTACGAACTCATCGTGGATGATCGCGTGCAGCCGCTAGCCGACGCTCGCTACTTGCTCTCGCCCGGCGACCTCTGCACCATCGATCACATTCCGCGAATTGTGGAACTCGGCATTGCGGCACTTAAAATTGAAGGCCGCTACAAGGACGCTGAATACGTTGCACTCACAACTCGCGCCTACCGGCAAGCTGTGGACGCTGCATTCGAGAATAGAGCTTCTCCCATAACGCCGCTCGACAAACTCCGTCTCGAGCAAGTTTATTCGCGCGGTCTCGGCGCGCATTTTTTGTCCGGTACAAATCATCAGGCTGTGGTTCAGGGCCGTGCTCCGCGGCATCGTGGTGTTTTAGCGGGACGAATCACCCGCGTTCTCGCAAATGCGGTCGAAGTATCGGGTTCGGAAGCGTTGCATCTCGCTCCGCTGAAACCGGGAGATGGTTTGGTATTTGACTCAGCGACTTGGCGCAGCCCACAGGAACCGGAGGAAGGCGGTCGTCTGTATGAGCTTACGTCCCAGCCCAACAACACATTGCAACTGCGCTTCGCAAACGGCGCCGTGAATTTCGCACGCATTCGTCCGGGAGATCTAGTATGGCGGAGCCACGACCCCGATCTTGATCGACTGGCGCGCCCATATCTGGAGCCCGCGGCGCCGATCAGTAAGCAGCCTCTCACCGTTACCGTCACGGCTTACGAAAACGAACCTCTGCGGATTGAGTGGGCTCTGGCTTCCGGACAGAGTGTGCTGACGACTTCGCCTGAACCGCTCGTCCACGCACAAACTCGCGGACTTACGCATGACGTGCTTATGGCGCAGCTTGGCCGCCTTGGCAGCAGTTCCTACGAGATCGCCGGTCTCACAGTCCACGTTTCCGGCACTCCCTTCGCACCGGCCGCGTTGTTGAACCAGCTGCGGCGCAAAGCGGTGGAAAAGCTGCAAGCTCTGCAATCGCTGGTTTTCAGCGCACATTCCGCGGATCCCGCCAGTGTCCTTGCGGCTGAGCTTCGCACGCCTGTTGCCAGTAAGCCCGCTACGGCCCAACTGCATTTGCTGGTCCGCACCTGCGAACAACTGGAAGCGGCGCTCGAAGTCTCTCCCGCGAGTATCACGCTTGATTACTTGGATCTCTATGGCCTCAAGCCTTCGGTCGAGCGGGTCAAGTCTGCAGGCATCGCTGTGCGGGTTGCCAGTCCGCGCATTCTCAAACCGGGCGAGGACCGCATCGTCGATTTTCTGCTGCGGCTGGATGCGCCCTTGCTTGTGCGCTCCACTGGCCTGCTTGAATTGCTACATAGAAAGGAGCGCTGCGAGCTTACAGGCGATTTCAGTCTGAACGCCGCCAACTCCATTACCGCCAGCGAGCTTCTTGCGCAAGGCCTTCTCCGCATCACTCCTACGCACGACCTAAACGCTGCCCAAATCAGCGCGCTCGCACATCAAATTGGCGGTGCGTCCCTGGAAGCTATAGCCTATCAACATCTGCCCGTTTTTCACACCGAACATTGCGTCTTTTGCCGGTTTCTTTCGACGGGTACGTCCTACAAGGATTGCGGCAGGCCCTGCGAAAAACACACGGTTTCTCTGCGGGATGTAAGTGGCCGCGCGCATCCGCTGGTGGCAGATGTAGGTTGCCGCAACACCGTCTTCGGCGCCGAGGCTCAGGAAGCCAGCGCGTGGCTTGACGATTGGCGCGCGGCGGGGATTTGTGACTTCCGCCTGGAATTCGCACATGAATCCGCCAGGGATGTGCTCGCGATTGCGCGGGCATTTTTGAAGACACTAAAGGGCACTCAGTCTGCTGCACAACTGGCACAAGAACTCAAGCGACTGTCTCCACAAGGTGTGACAACCGGGAGTCTCTTTGTCCCGGCGAATCCCTTCGTTTTGCTTCCCGCTTGAGTCACGAACCTGTACTTAAAGAGAGTAAAGTTGGAACGCGGCCCAGCCAGGTTTGGCGCTTCGGCCTGCTCCATGCCGATCTGCTTTTTGATCGCGGCTATGACGAAGCGATCGCGTCCACCATGTCAAAACTAATTAATTCTCCGATGCCCCCAGATGTGCGGCACCAGGAGGCTGCGGTCCGGCCTGCTTCGCTGCAGGGATCAGCCTGGCGGCATTGACGTCTTGGGTTGTTCGAACTCGTCTCCAGATTTCGACACTCTGACCCCGCGTGCGCCCTTGCTGCTGCGCAAGCTCAGCGAAAGGGTGGTTTAGACGAAGCAACTGGGTTTTGGTGTCAGCGTTTCACTTAAGGGCGATTTTTTTTACAAAGGATGAAATAATGAAGCTGTGACGCCGTTTCGAGCCGTTTTCGCCATATTCGCCGTTGTGGCCGTGCCTGCGGCGCAGGCTGCCACCAGTACGCTCGACCGGCAATTCGAGCAAGATGTGCGGCCTTTTGTCATGAAATATTGCGTCGCTTGCCACAGCGGCCCCATGCCCGCGGCACAGTTCGATCTCAAGGCGTACACCAGCATGGACATGGTCATGGCGGATTTTCCGCGCTGGGCGCTAGTGATGGATCGACTGACGGCGAAGGAGATGCCGCCCAAACCGGTACCGGCGCCGCCAACGGAAGCAACGCAGCAGGTTATCAACTGGATTCAGGCCGTGCGAGCGGAAGAAATAAAGAAGTCGGCGGGCGATCCGGGGATAGTTCTCGCGCGGCGTTTGAGTAACGCGGAGTACAACTACACGATTCGCGATCTCACGGGGCAGGACATGCAACTGACGCGGCAGTTTCCGGTTGATCCTGCGAATCCAGCAGGCTTCGACAACTCGGGCGAATCGTTAACGATGTCGCCCGCGTTGCTGAACAAGTACTTGCAGACCGCGCGCGAGGTGGCCAATCACTTGGTTCTGAAGCCGGGGACAATCGATTTCGCGCCGTATCCGATGTTGGTGGAGACAGATCGGGAAAAGTACGCGATCCAGCGCATCTTAAGTTTCTACGCGCAGCAGCCCACCGACTATGCGGATTACTTTGAGGCAGCGTGGCGCTTTCGGTATCGAGCCGCGCTTGGAAAGCCGCGCGCGACGCTGGCGGCTTTTGCAGCGAATGGAAACTTGAGTCCAAGATATCTGCCGATGGTATGGCAGATCCTGCACGATAAGGACGCGGTTGGACCAATCTTGAAGCTGCAGAAAATGTGGCAAGGTTTGCCAACGCCGCGTGAAAACGAGCCTGACTCAGTGCGGGCGAAGTGTGTTGAAATGCGCGATTTCGTGGTGAGGATTAGGGCGCACACAGCGATGCAGTTCGCCGCACCGCTGGTGAAGGGATTGCCAGCCGGGTCGCAGCCGCTGCTGAACTGGAAGTTGCGGGAGTTTGCCGCGCACCGGCGCGATAGAGATCCTAACGATTTGCGCAATGACACAGACCCGCCGGAGGTAGTGCCGGAGATTCCTTCCTATGCCAAGCTTCACGGAGAAGCGGCTCCACGCTGGGCAGCGCTTTCGGCGAAAGCCCGTGCCGGTGATAGCGATCTGATAGTGCCGGCCGCCGAGCGCAGCCGCTATGAAGCTGCGTTCGCGCGCTTCGCTTTCGTTTTTCCGGATACCTTTTACGTCACGGAGCGCGGCCGCTATTTTCCGGACGACTCGGAAGACAAGGGACGGCTGCTGAGCGCGGGCTATCACAGCGTAGTGGGCTTCTTTCGCGACGATACGCCGCTGGTGGAATTGATCCTTGATGAAAAAGGCAAGAAGGAGCTCGACCGGTTGTGGGACGAATTCGATTTCATTGCGGATTTCACGGCTCGGACGTGGGTTCAGTATTTTTTCAACCAGAGTGGAGAGGTACAAGGTAAAGGCGCGGAGTCTGGCACGGCGCGTCCGGCGGATCATCAGGTTACGGATACGGCAGTCATCCTGGCGATGCGAGACGCCTATGTAGCTAAGGCTCTGGCCGACCCGCAGAATGACCCGGTCGCTCCGGAGGCGATCCGCGATCACTTCGATCGCATGAATAGCACTCTGCGGCGATTGGAAAGAGAACACGCGGATGCGGAACCGATGCACCTGGAGGCTCTTCTCCGATTCGCAGCACGTGCTTACCGGAGGCCGCTGAGCAAGGCGGAGCGCGAGGATTTGCTCGAGTATTACCGTGGGCTTCGGACGAAAAACGGACTGTCGCATGAAGATGCCATCCGTGATGCGATTGTCAGCGTGCTGATGTCGCCGGATTTTCTTTACCGGCTCGATCTGTCAGACACGGGGACGGCTTCCGCGAGATCAACGGTCGAGCCACTGTCGAGCTATGCGCTGGCGAGCCGGTTGAGTTACTTTCTTTGGTGCAGCATGCCCGACGAGGAATTGTTGCGGCACGCGGCTGCGGGGGATTTGGCAAGACGGGAGGTTCTGCTGGCGCAGACGCGGCGGATGTTGAAGGACGCGCGGGTAAGCGGAATGGCGACGGAATTCACAGGCAACTGGCTCAGCTCCCGCCAATTTGAAACGAACAATTCGGTTGATCGCGGACGTTTTCCCACTTTCAATAGCGACTTGCGCGAGGCGATGTTTCAGGAACCGATACGGTTCATGGAAGACACGGTTTCGAATAATCGCTCAGTGCTGGACCTGGTGTATGGCGGTTACACATTTGTAAATCCGGTGCTGGCGCAGCATTACGGCATACCCGGCGTGACGGGAGACGCGAACACCTGGGTTCGGGTGGACGATGCAGAACGTTATGGACGCGGAGGGCTGTTACCCATGGCGGTGTTTCTGACACAGAACTCGCCGGGATTGAGAACGAGTCCGGTGAAGCGTGGAAATTGGGTTGTGCAACGGGTACTGGGAGTGAGAGTGCCGCCACCGCCGCCCGTTGTGCCGGAATTGCAGAGCGATGAGTCGAAATCTGATTTGCCGGTGCGCGACATGCTTGCCAAGCATCGCGAAAACCCGGTGTGCGCCGCTTGTCATGCGAAATTCGATTCGTTCGGGCTGGCGTTTGAAGGCTATGGGCCAGTGGGAGATGCCCGGACGAAAGACTTGGCGGGGCGGCCCGTGGACACGGAGGTAACGTATCCGGGTGGGATTCAGGGGACTGGACTGGAAGGTCTGAAGGATTTCATTCGTGAACACCGGCAAAAGGAATTCGTGAACAATCTTAGCCGCAAACTGCTGGCTTATTCTTTAAACCGCTCGCTCCAACTGTCGGACGAATCGCTTATTGAACGCATGGAAAGCGAGCTGGCCGCGAAAGAGTACCGGTTCCATGCGTTGGTAGAGACTATCGTCACAAGCCCGCAGTTTCTGAACAGGCGAGTTTCCAGAGCGCCCGAACTCCAATTAGAATCCAGGGAGAGGAATTTAAAATGATTTCACGCCGCACCGTATTGCGTGGGGCTGGCTGCACCATGGCGTTGCCGTGGCTTGAGTCGCTGCACGCGTTGGCGGACACACCAACGCCGTCCGTGTTCCCGAAACGGTTCGGGGTCGTATTTCTAGGAAATGGCATCAATGAGGATCATTGGAGCGCCGAAGGCGAGGGCGCGGCGATGAAGCTCAGCAAAACGCTGGAGCCATTGGAGCCGTTGAGAGAGAAGATCAATGTAATTGATGGGCTCTTCGTAAAGGCGCTTACCGGGCAGGGGATTCATCCAGGGCAAACGGGAAGTCTGTTGTCAGGCGCGCACATTTCGAAAGGCGCGATCATTCACTCGGGAATCAGCGTGGATCAGATGATTGCGAATCATGTGGGGGAAGACACGCCGCAATCGAGCATTGTCCTGGCGTGCGAGCAACCGATGACGGGCTATCACGAAACAAACTTCTCGATGGCCTACAGTTCGCATATTTCGTGGCAGAGTCCCGATTCGCCGGTTCCTGTAGAAGTGTACCCGTCGCTGGCGTGGGACAACCTGTTTGACAACCGTGGGAGTCTGCTGAATATCAGCATTCTAGACCGCGTGAAGGAGCGCGCGCAGGAACTCTCTAAGAAAGTGAGTTCGACTGACAAGGGCAAGTTGGATGAATATCTGACAAGCGTGCGCGAAGTGGAGAAACGAGTGGACGGCATGCGTAAGGGCAAAGCCGATGCGGAAGATGCAGCGAAAGCGAAAAATGCTGTCGCGGCGACGATGGAACGGCCGGCCAATGGACTTCCGGAGGACCTGCGCGAGCATGCGCGGCTGATGTGCGACATTATCGCGATTGCGTTTCAGACGAATAAAACGCGCGTGGCGTCGCTAATTATCTCGCGCGATCTTTCAGCGATGTATTATCCGTTCCTTGATGTTAAGGAAGGACACCATGCCGCATCGCATAACAACAATTCAGACGGGTACGAACGCATCGCGCGGTTTCATGTCAGTCAATACGCTTATCTAGCGTCGAAGCTGGACAGCATGAAAGAGGGGGACGGCACGGTGTTGGACAATACCTGTCTGATGTTCCTTTCGAATCTCTGGATTGGCCGCAAGCATGACAACTTCCGATTGCCGCTGGTGCTTGCCGGCGGCCTGGGAGGTACGCTCGAAACCGGGCGCACGCTGAACTATTTGAATGAGACCGAAGACAAGCGTAAGATGTGCAGCTTGTACCTGTCGCTGATGGATCGTTTCGGGGTGAAGTTGGAGCAGTTTGGCGATTCGGAGACGCGGCTGGAACGGCTTTAGCGGCTCCAGAGCGCCGATTGCCAATCGGCTTGCGGGATGGCATCCCGCCCCACAAATGGCCTTACGCGCGGGGTTGTGTTTGGGCTTTTCGGTGGTCGGCGATGACTTGATGGAAGTCTAAATACTCCTCGG
>PMSX01000185.1 GCA_003167495.1 Bryobacterales bacterium
TCATCTATCAGCCCGTGAAAGTCGAGGGCACCAGCATGATGCCGGCCCTTCTTGATCAGGAGCGCATATTCATTAACAAATTCACTTACCGCTTCGGCATCGGCAACATACAACGCGGCGACACGGTGGTCTTCTGGTATCCGGACGACCAGACCAACACCGTCTCCTACATAAAACGCGTCATCGGGCTACCTGGCGATACCGTGGAAGTGAAAGACGGTTACGTCATCGTCAACGGCAAGCGGCTCGAAGAAAACTACGTCCCGCTCGAATATCGTGACGACCGCCCTTATCCCCACACTGTCGTACCGCCCAACAAGTATTTTGTCCTCGGCGATCATCGCGTCTCCTCCAACGATAGCCGCGCCTGGGGCTTCGTACCTCGCGAATACATCTATGGCAAAGCGGTCTTTGTGTTCTGGCCGCTCGAACACCTCGGCTCCGTGCGTTAGCGCCGGCGCAACAGCCACATCAGCAACGTGCCCAACGCACTCAGCACCAAACACGTCACCCAAGGGAAATAGAAGATACTATTCTTACCCCGCCAAGTAATATCTCCCGGTAACCGGCCGAGCGGCAAATTGAGTTTCGCGAGACCCACTACTGCCAAACCCAAAACGATCAGAACCAATCCCGCGACGACCAGAAGACGCCCAAGCTGCATACCTTATTCTATTTTTCTGAAAGGCATCCAGATAAACCGCCGGTCGAACAGATTTACGAACAGGTCTTGGCGTTGGTATCAAGCTCGGCGCGCGAAACCATGAAGCTTTGAAAATCGTTGTATTCTTTGTGGATGCGATACACACGCACATCGCCGGAACCATCGCTCGTCCCTGGCTCCGCGCGTTCTTCAATAATGTCATCAATGGCAGCCATTTCGAAGGTCTTTGTGCCTGGGTATCTGAGCTTTAGCGGCATGTGGACTTTCCAGAGCTTTTTTGGCATTGCGGGAGGTTTCAGATCTTCAGCGGTATTCAGCGTTGACAACTCCATTCTAGCGGTTTGCCAAGCTGGTTTGTCTAGCGCCTGTTGATTAAGATTAGGATAGTGATGCGAACCTGGGCACCGTCAATCTCTCCGGTGCCTTCTCGATTACGGGGGCCGTTTCAGGCTTAACAGCGGGAGCTTCTTCCTGCTTCGGCTGAATCGGTTCTTGTTCCGCTACCGGCGCGGCTATGACCGTCTCCGGCGCAATCGGTTCTTCGCTACCTTGCAGCGCTAACAGGGTTAGCAAAGCGCGCTTCCGAACCATCGGGGACGTATCTTTCGCCAACTCGTGCAGCGTCGGAATCGCTAGCTTCTCGCCAACGAATCCAAAGCACCAAGCCATGGCCGCGCGAAAGAACGGGTCAGGACTTTTGCACAGCTCAATCATTCTAGGCACTAGAGAACGGTCGCCCAAGAGATATAGACCAGCCAAGGCGTTCCCAACCACACGGTGATGCGGGTCCTTCGCCGCCGCTTTGAAAAGTTCGGTCGCTTCCGGCGTGCGCGAATACCATAACGCTTCGATCGCGCTGGCTCGAATTCGCGCATCGTCAGACAGCATCTGACGCTCGATTTGCCCCTTGTTCGGCCGCAGTTCGCACAGCAGTTTCACCGCGCGAGACTTGACCCGTTGATCGCTATGGCGCGACAGAGTTCTGAGCCACGACAGAAGGACGCTATAGTCGCCGAGCGCCGGAACCAGTCCCAGCGCGCGCAGGAGTATGGGTGGGGCCGAGATGTCCTCTACCGCGTTCAAAAACTTGAGCGGAAAGTGAGCATCGGCTTTCTTCAATGCGCCCGCCGCCTTCGCCGCAACTTCCATTGGCAGAGCGTCCGGATCGAACAAAACCTTGATGGTTTCCCCTTTAAGGGTTATCCAGAAAGCCATTGTCAGCCCTGCCGAATCCAGCCCCCGTTGCGCAATGTGCCCAAGACAGGCTGCCGCAACCTCCTCCGGGAACATCTTGCGCATCCGCCGGAAGCATACCCGGAAATTCTCGAGGTCGGAACTCGCTATGCTTCCAAGAGCCTCCTGAATCGATACTTTTTGCTGAGCGGTTTCCATAGTACGTAGTGGGCAGCGCGGGGCTAATGTTGTTATCGGCAGAAATCGCCCGGCCTTGAATAGCTATGCACGTATCTTCGCGAGTCTCCCGAAATCTTTCTGAATCAACCCCGCCTTAGCCGCACTTGTTGCGGGGCTAATCCGGCTAAATCGTCACAACTCTTCTTAATCTTTGCCACCACGCCGGGATCGGATGCCCCCCAGTTTCCTGGTTGCGGTATCTTCCTCGTCCATATCTTCGAGATCGAAAGAGGTATGCAAAATAGAAAATTGCGGCCATGCTTCGTTTCATCCGTTATATTGAGAGCTCTGTCGACCTTTCACGAATAGTCTCATGCCAACAACATCAACGAGAACGCGGCTCCATGGCTAAGGCTCTAGTTGTCGGTGCCGGTGCAGTAGGTAATGTAGTCGTTCACAAGCTCATACAGCGGTCCAACATATTCGATGGCGTGCTATTGGCCAGCCGAACCATCGAGAAATGCGAACGAATTGCAGCGCGAGTTTCTGAATCCATTGAAATTGCCCAAGTTGATGCGGATGACGCACCCAAGCTCGCCCGCTTGATCCGAGAGTCCCATTCGCAACTGGTTATTAATGCCGCGCTTCCTTATCAGGATCTTTCCATTATGGAGGCATGTCTCGACGCGGGCGTGCACTACATCGACACTGCCAACTACGAAACGCCAGAAGTGGCACGTTTTGAATATCGATTGCAGTGGGGTTACCATGACGCATTCCATGTGCGCGGCATAACAGCTGTTCTCGGGTGCGGTTTCGATCCCGGCATGACCAACGCTTACTGTGCCTACGCCCAAAAGCACTTGTTCGACCGGATTGACACAGTCGATATTATCGATTGCAACGATGGCAGCCATGGTAGGCCTTTCGCCACGAACTTCAACCCCGAAGTGAACATCCGCGAAGTGACTGCTCCGGGGCGTTATTACGAAGATGGCGAATGGCACGTCACGAAGCCGCTTTCGCAGAGTGCCCTATTTGATTTTCCGGGCGTCGGCGTACGACGCGCATACCTGATGTATCACGAGGAGCTGGAATCACTTGCCCGTTTTCTTCCGGGCGTCAGGCGGTTGCGATTTTGGATGACTTTCAGCGATCGCTATCTCACATACCTGAATGTGTTGCAGGATTTGGGTCTGACCCGGATAGACCCGGTGGATTACGACGGCCATCCAGTCGTGCCACTGAAACTATTGAAACAGCTGCTTCCGGATCCGGCCTCGCTCGCCGAAGCCTATACTGGGAGGACTTCCATCGCATGCCTGATTCGCGGGGTTCGCGGCGGCGTTGAGCGAGAACACATCCTCTATAACAATTGTGACCACGCTGCCTGCTACAAAGAGGTCGGCTCTCAGGCGATATCCTACACCACCGGCGTACCGGCGGTTGCCGGCGCTGTAATGCTTATGACAGGAAAGTGGGCCCAGCCCGGCGTTTTCAACGTAGAACAATTAGATCCAGATCCGTTCCTGCTTGAAGCCTCAAACTTGGGTCTGCCCTGGTATTTGGCTTGACCTGAAGCCATCGTTAACTCTGCTCGGCAATGTCCGCTAGCCGGCGCCGCACCAATTCATTGATCCGCTCCTGTGTCGTCGGCGAGTTCGCCAGCAATTCCTGAAAATGCGCGCGGTCCAGCGTGAGACAAGTGGATGGAATGACTGCTCGGATCGTTGCATTTCGCGGAAAAGGAGTCACCAGTGCTATCTCACCAAAGCAGTCTCCGTCCTCGACCATGGCAACAACCTGGCCATTTTGAACAACCTGAAATCTTCCCCTGACGACAAGATAAAACGTGTCGCCGGGATCGCCTTGGCGAAAGACCTCATCGTTCGCTCGGAAAGAATGTGTCACGCAAAGGCGAGCGACATCGCTCAGTAGTTCGGGCGCAAGATCCGCCAGCAGTGGAATCGCGCGGAGACGATGGGAAGAAACAGATACATGAGATCCGTCCGCTCCAAATGAGAAACCGGCCTGCTTCTCCCATAATTTCGCGTAAGCGCCGCCCTGATTGACCAGCTCATGATGCCGGCCGCATTCAATCATCTGCCCCGAAGAGAAAACAAAAATGCCATCAGCGTCTGTGATCGAAGCCAGCCGGTGAGTGACCGAGATAACGGTTCTGCCTCGGCCGAGCCTCCTTAATGTGTCGTTGATCTGTGCTTCGGTGGCCGGGTCGAGCGCCGACGTTGCTTCATCCAGCAGGAGGATTTGGGGATTCTTCACCATGGCTCGCGCGATCGCAATCCGTTGCCTCTGTCCGCCGGAGAGCCGATGGCCCATTTCGCCTACCACCGTTTCGTACTTCTCGGGCATCGCCATGATGGCGTCGTGTATCTCGGCGGCCTTTGCGGCTTCCTCGATCTCGGCGTCGGACGCGCCGCGTTTGCCGGCGCGAATGTTCTCGCGGATTGAGGTATTGAACAGGAAGCTTTCCTGGAACACGACGCCCATTTGCGAACGCAGGGATTCCTGCGTCACCTGGTTGATAGGCATGCCATCCACGCGAACCGTTCCGCCAACGGGATCGTAGAATCGCATCAGCATCGATAGAGCGGTGCTTTTCCCCGATCCGCTGCCCCCGACAAACGCAGCCTTCCACCCGCTTGGAATTCGTATAGCTACTCTTGAGAGGTTCGGTTGGCTGCCATCATAACTGAATTCGACGTTGTCGAATTCAATTGCCTGCCGGAAGACTGGCAGGCGGATTGCTTTCGGCGGATCCTCAACACCTGGCGCTTCATTCAGCAATTGCTGGATGCGAGTCCAACTTGCGTTCGCCAAAACTAGACTCGGCGCGTACTGCATGACGTACAACAAGGAATTGCTCAGCATGAGAAGCAAGCCCTGGAATGAAACCAGGGTACCTATGCTGATCGCGCCGTGAAACGCCAGGTATCCACTTACCCCGAGCACAGCTACTTGGATGATCAAAATTCCGGATGTGGTGGAGCGCTCCATCAGGGAGCTATAGAAGCCGGCCCGGGTGCTGCTTCGTGTCACCGTGCTATTCAATTCGCGAAATCTCAGAATCGCGATGGGCTGGAGATTGAACGCCTTGACAACGGGCTGTGCACTCAGATTCTCCGCTACCCGGCTGAGCAAGCGCGTTTCATCCTCTTTCCGGACGTGTGAGGCATCGCTGGCTTTTCGCGAGACAGAACGAGGAACAAGCGCCGTCCAGGGCCAAAGTAGCATCGCGATGAATCCAAGCCGCCAATCGAGGACCATCAGCAGGATAGAGCTGAGTATCGCTTCCATACCTGGCAGGACTCCCCACGGTACTGCCATGCTCATCGCATTCTCTACCGCAGTGAGGTCGTTTGAGAATCGCGATAGGACATCACCGACCTCCAGTCTCGAGTGCGTTGCGATGGACAGCCGCTGCAGGTGATGGAACATCAATTCGCGGATGTCCGCCAGAATGGACGACTGCGATCGCGAATTGAGATAATCCCGTCCCAGCCCGGTGGCTGAAACGACGATGGCGCCGCCGCCCAACGCAGCGACAATCAACAGAACGGCCCGGTAATTGTGAGGCGAAAGACCGTCATCGATTATGTACCGCAAACTGAGCGGCACCATGGCATTGAAAGTCATCTCGAGCAGCAGCGCAAGAAAGACCAGAACCAGCCGCGCCCTGTGTTTGTTTAGAATTTCATTCACTTTGAAATCGATGAAAAGCGCAGGAAGGTATATCGCGATCGCCCCGCAAGACGGCCTCCACTTCACCCCTATCTTGAAGGACAGTCCACAAGGGTTGGTCGACCTTGCCGATGAACTCGAACGAAGTCCGGACCATGGCGTCCCACCCCGGCGCGCGATGCTCGATATCATCGGGGCCTATTACAATCCGGCAGTTCTCCGATCCGCAACGGCACTGCAATGGGGCTTGCAGATTCATTAAACCGTAGTCGTCTGTAAGTTGCTCACCTGCCAGAATGTTGCGAATTGCAAACTCGAATTGGAATCCGGCACTGAAGCAATTCGGATCACAACTATGATTCACGTACCGCCCGTGATCCCAGCAGAGCACAAACACACCGGCGGGGTCAATGTATGAGAATCGCTCCACAGCTTGGCGGCACATAGGATGAAGCCGTGCCACTTCATCGCGAGTGAAACGCTGGTCAAGTTCATCGCCAGTCCAGGTGATTGTTCCGCAAGGGATTGCCTGCCGCGCGAAAACACCAAAACCAACTTCCTCCGAGATAAAACGCAGTTCTGTAGCCGGATGCATCATAGTTCGATTTATACTAATTTACTGAATGTTTGCTGGAGTTGTGAAGCGGATAAAAGCGGAGGGAGGCTTCGGCCTGTTTGCGTCCGGGAATATTCAACCAGCCACTGTGATTGTTCCCCAGTGGCATGAAGACTTCTATGTCGGAATGGAAGGATGGCACTCCCTCGGCCTGCAGGAGATTTTGCGGCTCCCGGCTGAAAAGAGGGATCTTTTCTTTCGTTACGGCCTGGATGTCGACATTGGCAGGATTGTGGGACCGTGGGATGAACGCTTCGTAACCACCCTCGACAATTTCATAAACCATTCCTGTGCGCCGAACCTGACTTACGACCTTTTAGGCAACGTAATCGCCAGGGAGTTCATTTGTGGCGGGCAGGAATTGACGATAGATTATGGCTGTTTCACGGTCAATCTGGACGAAGACTTCGACTGTGCCTGCGGATCTTCAGCCTGCCGACGCCGCGTGCGTAAGGACGACTGGCGCACATTAGCGCTGCAATATGGTTATGCCATGCCTCGGTTTTTGCACGAACACATTCGGCCTTTGCTCGCTCCGGCTGCTAACGCCATAAGAAATGCGCTTTGATCCCGACCGTATCCAAACTCCCGCCTACGTCATTGATTTGCAGTTGCTCGAAGCCAATCTGCGTATTATGGCGCGTGTCCAGGATGAGGCGCGCTGCAAGATTCTCCTGGCGTTGAAGGCGTTCGCCATCTGGAGTACCTTCCCCTTGGTGAGAAAGTATTTGGCGGGCGCAGCCGCCAGCAGTTTGTTTGAGGCTCAACTGGCACGAGAACATCTTGGTGGTGAACTGCACCTGTGTGCACCCGCTTATCGTGAAGTGGATTCTGCTCAACTGGCCGAGATTGCGGACCACGTCGTCTTCAACAGTTTCAACCAGTTCGCTCAGTTCCGAGACAAGTTTTGTTCCGCGAAGCAAAATATCCATTACGGAATCCGCCTCAATCCGGAGCACTCCGAATCAGCCGTCGATTTGTACGATCCTTGTTCGCCCAACTCTCACCTGGGTGTGCGTGCTTCTGAATGTCCAACCGGCCTGCCGTCTGAAATTGACGGGCTACACTTCCATACTTTGTGTGAAAGCGGTGCGGACGCACTGGAACGAACACTTGCCGTGGTCGAATCCTCTTTCTCTTCGCAACTGAAGCAGGTTAGCTGGGTCAATTTCGGCGGCGGACACCACATCACCAGACCTGGATACGAGATTGAGCGGCTGGTCGATTTGATTGGCGCTTTTCGACAGCGCTGGAACGTCGAAGTTTATTTAGAACCTGGTGAGGCCGTGGCTCTCAATGCTGGGTATCTGGTTGCGAGCGTCCTGGACATTGTGGCGGGTGATCCGCCCACTGCGATACTCGATACCTCTGCGACTGCTCACATGCCGGACGTTCTGGAGATGCCGTACAGGCCGATGGTCGAGGGATCCGGGCAAAGCGGCGAGCATTCCCACACTTACCGCCTGGCTGGAATTACCTGTCTGGCTGGTGATGTCATAGGTAATTACTCCTTTCCGGCGCCGCTTAGACTTTCCCAAAGGCTTGTCTTTCTCGATATGGCGCATTACACCGTTGTAAAGAATACGATGTTCAACGGTGTAAACCTGCCGTCCCTTGTGCTTCTCGACAATGGCGAATACCATCAACAACGGGTATTTCAATACGCCGACTATCGGAACCGTCTTAGCTAAATGTTTCTGGCCTTGAGAAGGCAAGCGTCGCGCGTGCGACACAGAAGTGTAGATTCAGTGGAGCATTGGCCAAACGATCAAATCCTTGCGTAGCGAATCCGGAACTGAGCCGCGACTGCAAAGAAGCGGTAACGCAGGCTCGCTTTAAGGTACTTCATCACGTCCGCTTGCTAAGGGGGCGTACCTGCACGGTGATGAACCCGGCTGGCGGAAGCCAATCCAGAACGCGTCGCGATGAAACGCCAGCAGATGGACCAAGTGCCGTATTTGCTCGATGTTCGACCCGAGAAAATCATGCATGCTTTCAAGTCGTACTCGAGACGCAACTTGAAGCGTCTGGGGGTCGAGGAGCCGGATCGAAAGCGTTGGGCGCGCCATGGCAGTACATTCTGGTTGTGGAAAGACGAAGATCTCGAGAAAGCCATCTGCTACGCCGTCTCGGGGCAAGGCGAAGCCATGGAAGTTCACCGGGCAGAGTTGGCTGACCTGACGCGCCATTTGTTTTTGGGCGGCGCTACATTAATAAATGCACCACCACCGCGCCTTTATGTCAGCCGAGCCCAGTAAATTATCCGCCATCGCCCGTCGCGAACTTGCCAGTTCCCCCCGGCTAGATTCGCCCGACCTCTATCTGAATCCCCATCTGGGGTTGCTCGCATTTCAAAGGCGCGTGTTAGAAGAGGCCCAGGACAAAAACACTCCGTTGCTCGAACGCATCAAGTTCATTTCGATCTTGTCGTCGAATATCGATGAGTTCTTTATGGTCCGGGTCGCCAATTTGTGGCAGCAGTTAGAAACGCGCACTACGGAAATTGGCATCGACGGCCGCTCGCCCTTGGAGCAGCTAGAACTGATTCGCGTCGAAATCACCAATTTGACGACTGAGATTTACCGTCTCTGGCACGACGAGATCATGCCTGAGCTGAACAGCGCCGGCATCAGAATTTTAAAGCTCGATGAACTGAGTACCCAGAACAGAATTTTCGTCGACGACTATTTTGCGCGCGAAGTCTATCCCGTTCTCACGCCTCTCGCCGTGGACCAAGGCCGGCCCTTTCCGCACATTTCGAATTTAAGCCTCAACATTGGCGCGTCGGTAACTAACGGCGACGGCGTGGAACGGTTTGCGCGTATCAAAGTGCCGGGGACGTTGCCGCAACTTCTGGCGCTGCCCGCCGGCGAACCGCACGAATTATCGTTCGTCTGGCTCGAACAGGTGATCATCGCCAATTTAGGCATGCTCTTTCCCGACATGGAAATTGTGAAGGCGGATGTCTTCCATGTCACGCGCGACGCCGAATTGGCGATTCAGGAGCTTGAAACGGAAGACCTGCTCGAATCGATTCAGGAAGCCGTTTGGCGGCGGCGTTTTCGCGATGCAGTGAGGCTGCAGGTGGAATCCGGCATGCCTCAGAAACTGGTCGATCTGCTCACCAGCAATCTGGAACTCGATCAGAACGACGTTTACCGGGTGGATGGCCCAGTCGATATTGGCCGCGTGAAAGCGCTCTTGAACATCGACCGCCCGGCATTAAACGACAAGCCCTTCATGCCGTCGACACCGAAGGGGTTTGGCGGTCCCAGAGGTGAGATTTTCAAGACAATCCAGGAGGGCGATGTGCTGGTGCATCATCCCTTCGAATCGTTCCAACCGGTGGTGGATTTCTTGCGCGCGGCCGCGGATGATCCGGACGTGTTGGCCATCAAAATGACGCTCTACCGCGTAGGCCGCAACTCGCCCATCGTGGAGGCGCTGCTCGATGCCATCCAAAACGGCAAACAAGTGGCTGTTCTGGTTGAGCTGAAAGCGCGTTTCGACGAAGAAAGCAATATTGAGTGGGCCCAGAAGCTGGAACGCGAAGGCGTACATGTGGTTTACGGGCTGCCGAACGTGAAAGTGCATTGCAAAATGGCGATGGTGGTGCGGCGCGAAGGGGAAAGAATTCGCCGCTACCTTCATCTAGGCACGGGCAACTACAATCCTGGAACGGCGCGCGCTTATACCGATTTAGGCCTGTTCACTTGCAACGAGGAAATCGGCGCCGATGTCAGTGATTTGTTCAATCATCTAACGGGCTATTCCGCGAAGAAAGCGTATCGCAAACTCCTGGTGGCCCCCCACAGCATTCGCAGCGGCTTGGAAAAGCTGATCCGCGCGGAGATGGAACGCCAAACCCAGCATGGCGACGGTCACATTATCTTCAAAATGAATGCGCTTGAAGACGCGGGCATGATCCGTTTGCTTTATGAAGCTTCGCGCGCCGGCGTGAGTATCGACCTGATCATACGAGGCGTCTGCTCCCTTCGGCCTGGCGTACCCGGTGTGAGTGATAACATCCGCGTGCGCAGCATCATCGGTCGATTTCTAGAGCATAGCCGGATTTTTTATTTCCACAATGGTGGTGAAGAAAGAGTCTATATCGGCAGTGCGGATTTGATGCCGCGCAATTTGAATCGCCGGGTGGAAGTTCTGTTCCCGATCGAGAACGCCCGCATGTTGCGCCGTATACGCGACAAGATTCTCGAAAAGTATCTAGCTGACCATGTGGCGGCACGTATCATGCAGCCCGATGGCTCGTTTATCAGACAGGCGAATAAGCCAGGCCGGAAAGTGCTTAGTGCGCAGGAGTGGTTCATGAAGCACGAGGCCTGAGGACAGTGCTCTTACAATGCAGAACACGCTCGCGAAATTGCTGGGAGCTTGGTGCGTCCTTGTTCTTTCCCTGCCGGTCGCCTATTTGTGGCTGAAACCGGGAATCGTCCCGGGGCATGGCGCGGAAGTGCTGATCAAGCTATTGGTGCTGCTGTCCCTGGTAGGCGCCATTGGGCTGAGTTTTACTTACGCTGTGTCGAAGCGCTGGGCCCAACGCACGGAACTGCTCGAGAATTTCGTCGATTCGCTGCCAGGCACTCGAACCGAACTGCCGGAAGCGGGACCTGAGGAATTGCAAAGCTTGGCCCGCGCGATGCGGCGTATGTCGGAGCGCGTCCAGCAACTCGTAGAGAAGGCTAATCTCGAACTGTCGCGCCGCGAAACCATCATGGCTTGCATGGCGGAAGGTGTGTTGGCTGTCGACAGAAACCTCAGAGTCAACTTTTGCAATTCGGCCTTTGCCGAAGCTTTCAGCACACGCGTGCCGGAAAGCGAAGGTCGCACGTTATATGAGGTTGTCCGGGAACCCGTGCTACGCGACATTTTGGAACGCGTTACCACTACAGGCAAGCCCGAAAGCGATGTCTTCCGCCTGCCGAGCGCGGCGGGCCGTTGGTTTGATGCGCGCACTTTGCCATTGGGCGAAGAAGGGCGGCGCGGCGCCGTGATCACCCTGCACGATATCACCGATATTGAGCGCCAGGAGCAAACGCGTAAGCAGTTCATAGCCGACGTCTCGCATGAGTTGCGCACTCCCTTGGCGGCGATACGCGGTTACGCCGAAACGCTGTTGGACGGCGGACTGGAAGATCGAGACAACAATCGCAAATTCGTCGAGATCATCCTGAGCCACGCCATCCGCCTCAACAATATTGCTTCTGATCTACTGGTGATTTCCGAATTGGATACCAACGCGGTGCCCGCCGCGCCGCCCGAACGAATCGCCTTGCACGAAGTCGTCGATGCCGCATTCCGTATAGTCGAAAGAGCCGCTGCCGCAAAAGGCATACGCGTTGACCTGAGTCAGTGCCAGGAATGCTGGGTCTTAGGTTACCGCTTCCGTTTGGAACAAGTGATGGTCAACCTGTTGGACAATGCCGTGAAGTTCAACAAAGCCGACGGCGAAGTGCTGGTGGAATGTGGCTGCCTAGCCGATGGCCAAGTGCGCATTTCTGTCACCGATACGGGCGTGGGAATTCCCAGCGACGATCTGAAGCGCATCTTCGAACGGTTTTACCGTGTAGATAAGGCCCGCAGCCGTCCCGCTGGCGGCACTGGGCTGGGCTTGCCGATTGTTAAGCAAGTGGTGGAGCAGATGGGTGGCACCGTCAACGTGGAAAGCGTGCTTGGCCGCGGCGCAAAGTTCAGCATTTTACTCAAGGGAGTATGAGACGCGTTGCGGCAACTGCCCCGTTCATGACGACTTCAATCTGATGCCATATTCCAACAGCCAAGTCTCGAGCTCCTGCCGTGAAGCCCGCACAAGCCGGCCGCCTGTGAATCGAGGGTCGGCGGAAACTTCCCGCACGATGAACGAGGGAAGCACCAGGGCGTCAGCCTCCGACGCTGACTCGAATTCCACTTCGGCCAGGATTAAGCCTTCTAATCTGTCTTCGAATACGTCAATGCCGAAGGGCGGAACGCTGTAACGAGTCTTATTTAGCTGCTTCGCCGAAAGCTGCGCGAGTATGCAAAATTCGTCCTTGCTGAGATACATGTTTGTGATGAACCCCTGCTGCGCTCCGCTGGCCGGCGATGGAACTTTTTGGGTCAGCTTGAAGGTGGTGGGACCATTGTCGTCACTCTGCTGTCGCAAGCGCAAAGCAGTACCGTCGATGTAGCGGTCCGTGATGCGGCGGATTAGGACCACGTTTGCGTTATCGGGGAATTGGTCGAGAAGAAAGCGACGTTCGCGTTCGACTCTGCTGTATTTATGCTCTGACCGCATAATCCCATTCTTAGCCAAGGTCCGCCTGCATGACGTTGCTATGCTCAGTCTTTTATGCGATCTCTATTGCTTTGCCTCTCAGTTCTGTTATCCGCGATTGTTCTCATGGCGCAAGCGCCCGTCACCGTTGTCAAGGCCGCTCGCATGTTCGACGGCAAAGGCGACCACCTGATCGTGCCTGGGGTGGTTGTAATCTCCGGCGGCCGCATCCAATCAGTGGGCGGCGCCGCGCCTGCCGGCGCAAAGGTGATCGACCTCGGCGACGCTACTTTGCTGCCTGGCCTTATCGACGCACACACGCATCTGACCATGGATTTCGACCTCGATTACAATGCCGCGCGCCTGAAAGCGTTAGATCGCACCATTGCGGAGAGCGCCATTCGCGCCACAGTCAACGCGCGCAAAACGCTGATGGCGGGATTCACCACGGTACGCGACGTAGGTTCGCAAGACTTCCTCGATGTTGGTCTGCGCAACTCGATCAATGCCGGTCTGGTGCCCGGGCCGCGCATGCTGGTCTCGGTGCACGCTCTGGGGGCAACCGGCGGGCATTGCGACGACGGCGCCGGCTTCAAATTCGGCCTGCTCAATCACGAATCGGGCCCGGAGGATGGCGTCATCAACTCAGCCGATCAAGCGCGCTTTGCGGTGCGCTGGAACATTAAGTATGGCGCGGACATCATCAAAACTTGCGCCACCGGGGGCGTGCTCTCACCCACCGACGATGTGGATGTGCCGCAATTAACGGAAGGAGAATTGGAGGCCCTGGTTACTGCGGCGCACGAGCTTCGCCGCAAAACGGCCGCGCACGCGCACGGCTCCGAGGGCGCCAAACGCGCTGTGCTGGCGGGCATCGATTCGATTGAACACGGCACATTCCTCGATGATGAAACCCTGCGCCTGATGCGCGAAAGAGGTACCTACCTGGTTCCCACCCTTTCCGTGCGTAGCGGAATTGCCGAAGCAAAATTTCCGCCGTTGGTGAGGGAAAAAGCCGACATGGCGATGAAAGCGCAAGATTCGCTGGTGCGGCGCGCGCTCGCCATTGGCGTGAAAATTGCGCTGGGTACCGATGCCGCCGTTTATCCACACGGTGACAACGCTCTGGAATTTGTTCTGATGGCGGCCGACGGTATGCCAACCGCACAAGCTTTGCGCGCCGGCACTTCGACCGCTGCCGATCTCCTAGGTCTTGCCGGCAAAATCGGCACGCTCGAAGGCGGTAAACTCGCTGATATCGTGGCTGTGCCGGGCAATCCGCTGGAGGACATCAAAGTAACGCAAAGTGTATTCTTTGTGATGAAAGAGGGTACCGTTTACCGCAACGACAGGGCAAAATAGGTCGTTTTGAATCAATCGTTTGCAGCAAATTAACGCGTTTGTAATCTATTTTTCATATTCTATTGATGACACCTTATCGATACTAAGTGAGGTACACACCCAACGTTATTGGCGCAGGGCGTATGGGGTAATTCGCCTGCTCCGAAGCGAAGAAACTTCGATAAGGACAAACCGATGAGATCCAATATCTTACGCAGAGTAGCTGGGGTAGCCGCATTCACAATCGCTGCGGCCATTTTCGCGCTGGCAGCGGATAAACAGCCAATACAGATGACAGGCGCGGGAGCCACATTCCCCGCGCCCATCTACACCAAGTGGTTCAACGAATACCAATCGATCGGCAACGCTCAAATTAACTACCAGCCGATTGGTTCAGGCGGCGGGATAAAAGGTGTCACTGAGGGAACAGTAGATTTTGGCGCTAGCGACGCCATCCTGACCAAAGCGGAATTTGACGCGTTTAAGGCGAAGAACGAGGGTCATGATTTGCTAACCTTCCCCACGGTTCTTGGCGCCGTTGTTCCCACCTATAACATTCCCGGGGTTATGGCTGAATTGAATTTCACGGGACCGCTCCTGGCCCAAATTTTCATGGGCAAAATCACGAAGTGGAATGATCCGGCCATCGCAAAACTGAACCCCAGTGTGAAACTGCCCAATTTGGATATACTCGTCGCGCACCGCTCCGATGGCAGCGGCACTACGTTCTGTTTCACCGATTACCTTTCCAAGGTAAGCCCAGAATGGGAAAAGAGCGTCGGCCGGAATGCCTCTGTGAGCTGGCCAGTGGGCTTGGGCGCGGCAAAGAACGACGGAGTTGCCGGTCTGCTGAAGATGCAGGCCGGGGCTCTGGGCTATATCGAATATTTTTTCGCCGTCAAGAATCACCTGGCTTATGGCAAGGTGCAGAACAAGGCCGGAGAATTTTTGAAGGCTGACCTTAAGTCCGTTTCAGAAGCCGCAGCCGCGATGAAAGAATCGGCCGCCGACACGCAGGTTTCGATCACGGATGCAGCGGGAAAAGGTGTTTATCCCATTTCCACATTCACTTGGCTGCTGGTGCCCAGTAAGTTTAAGGATGCCGGTAAGGGCGCCGCGATGAAAGGCTTCCTGACGTGGGCCGTGACCAAGGGGCAGGATCAAGTAGAATCGCTGGATTATGCGCGTCTGCCGAAAGTAATAGCGGAAAAAGTTGAAAAGCGCGTAGCCCTCATTAAATAAAATTTGTGGCCACTAGCACGTCATACATCGCCGAGACATTGAATCGCCGTACGAGCCGCGGATTTTTCGCGCGTCTCCGCGGCGGCGACGAAATCGCTTATGCCGTTACGCTGGCTTGCGCTGTATCCATACTGCTCATTGTCGGCTTAATCGTCTTCGAATTGTGGCATAACTCGCAGGCCACGTTTAAGACGTTTGGGTTCGGTTTTCTTACCAGCTCGAAATGGGATCCGAACGCTAATAAGTACGGAGCGCTGCCTTTTATTTACGGCACGTGTCTCACGGCATTTCTTGGAATGCTGATTGCCGTGCCGCTCGGTATCGCAGCCGCTATTTTTTTGGCGGAAATGGCGCCGCCCAAGCTGTCGAATTTTCTCACCTTCTTGATCGAACTGTTGGCCGCGGTGCCGAGCGTGATTTACGGCCTGATTGGTATTTTCGTTTTGGTGCCGGCCATCAAGACCTACCTGGTTCCCCCTCTGAAGAGCGCCTTTGGCTATTTGCCGATCTTCGAAGGAACATTTTATGGGTTGAGTTTCTTGTCCGCGGGCATTGTCCTGTCGGTCATGATAGTGCCGTTCATCATTTCGGTTTCGCGTGAAGTCCTGATGGCCGTGCCGACGGAACAGCGTGAAGCGGCGTTGGCGTTAGGCGCCACAAAGTGGGAAACTACCTGGGACATTGTGTTACCCAATGCGGCTACCGGAATCTTCGGTTCCGTCTTTCTGGCGTTGGCGCGGGCGTTGGGCGAGACCATGGCGGTTACTATGGTTGTAGGTAATTCGCCCAAGATATCGGCATCGTTGCTGTCGCCCGGCTATTCCATAGCGGCGGTGATTGCCAACGAATTCGCTGAAGCGAACGGTGATTTGTACATTTCTTCGCTGATCTTCATGGCACTCGTGCTTTTTGGCCTGACGATCGTAATCAACGCGGTAGCCAGAATTTTCATTATGACCACCCAGCAGAGAGGATCGCAGGCAGCATGATGATGGAAATATCCGCCAAACGGCGGTTTGTCAATGGCTTCATGCTTACGCTTTCCGGGGTGTGCACCGTGTTGGTAGTGGGCATGCTTTTCTTTATTCTCGGCTACCTTTTATTTCATGGCGCTTCCTCATTAGATTGGAATTTTTTTACTAAGCTTCCTAAACCTTCCGGCGAAACCGGTGGCGGCATGGCCAATGCCGTTGTCGGCAGCGGTAAAGTGCTGCTGTTGGCCACCGCGATTGGGGTGCCCATCGGCTTTCTGGCCGGCGTTTTCCTGGCGGAATACAGCGGTAAGACTTTTGCCTTCGCTATTCGTTATGTGGTTGACCTGCTGAACGGCGTACCGTCAATCGTGATTGGTATCGTCGCTTATGCCCTGGTAGTGCGGCCCATGGGGCACTATTCGGCATTTGCAGGCGGGACGGCGCTCGGCATTATGATGATTCCGATTGCGGTTCGAACTACCGAGGAATTCCTGCGCGCGGTACCGAATAGCATTCGCGAAGGCGCCATGGCGCTTGGCGCGACGAAAGCGAAAACCATTTTTACCGTGGTTATCCCGGCGGCGATCTCGGGTCTGACTTCCGGCATGATGTTAAACTTGGCGCGCGTGGCGGGCGAGACCGCTCCTCTGCTGTTCACCGCTCTCGGAAACCAATTCTGGAGTAAAGGCTATCTAGCCCCAATCGCTACTCTTCCCGTGATGATTTATAACTACGCTATTTCCCCGGAAGAAGATCTGCACCAACAAGCTTGGGCGGCCGGATTTGTACTATTGGCTCTGGTGCTGATTATAAATGTGACGGCCCGGCTCATCATCGCCCGAGGGCCGGCGGCGCAAAGGAGATAATTCGTGGCAACGCCCCAACAACAACAAACATTGAAGGATAGCGTGAGGGGAGCCAGCGTTAAGGCGGACACGGCCAGAGCGGGCGCAAACTTGAAGTTGACGGCGCGGAACATAAACTTTTTCTACGGCCAATTCCAAGCGCTGCAAGACATCAACCTTGATATTCCGACGAACAAAGTAACAGCTTTTATCGGGCCTTCCGGGTGCGGAAAGTCGACCTTCTTGCGTACGATGAACCGGATGAACGAGACGCTGCGTAATACTCGCGTGGAAGGCGATCTGAAGCTCGATGGCGAGAACCTGTTTGGCATGGACGTTACAGACGTCCGCCGCCGCGTCGGCATGGTCTTCCAAAAGTCGAATCCATTTCCCAAAACTATTTTCGATAACGTCGCCTACGGGCTGCGGGTCAACGGCATCAGAAAATACTCTGTGCTGTCAGAAGCAGTGGAACAAAGCCTCAAGCGTGCCGCACTGTGGAACGAAATAAAAGACAAGTTGCATAAGCCGGCTTCCGCGCTTTCCGGCGGACAACAGCAGCGCTTGTGCATTGCGCGCGCGCTCGCGGTTGAGCCGGAGGTGCTTCTCCTCGATGAGCCCTGTTCCGCGCTCGACCCCATTGCCACGCTGAAGATCGAAGAATTGTTGTTTCAGATCAAAGACATCACTACCATCGTGATTGTCACCCACAACATGCAGCAGGCCGCTCGTTTAGCCGATTTTACGGGCTTCTTTCTCCTGGGTAAATTGATTGAGATCAACGATACAAAGAGAATTTTTCAAAATCCAGGCAAGAAAGAGACTGAAGACTATGTCACCGGCCGTTTTGGTTGATGCCATTCTTTGAAAAGAGCCCAAGAAAACCGTGCGTCATTTCGAACAAGAATTAGAAAAGCTGAAATCCAAACTGCTGGAGATGAGCGCGCTTGTGGAGAGCGCCGTTTATCGCAGCGTGCAGGGCGTGGTTGAGAAGAATGAAGAACTTGCCCAGCAAGTGTTAAGGAACGAAGGCCGAATCAACGATCTCGAAATTGAGATTGACGAGCTGGCCATTAGCTTGCTCGCGCTACAGGCGCCGCTTGCCGCCGATTTGCGCCTTGTCACCGCAGCTATCAAGATCAATAACGACTTAGAGCGGATGGGCGACCTTTCCGTAAGCATTGCGCAGTGCGCCATGGCTTTAATGAAGGAGCCGGTGATCCGGCCCCTCATTGATATCCCGCATATCGCCGGCCTGGCACAGAGCATGGTGAGGAAGGCGCTCGATTCTTTTGTTAACCGCGACGCCGATTTAGCGCGCAGCGTTCTTGCTTCCGACGACGCGGTGGATAATATGCGTACCGCGAGTTATCACGAGCTCATTAGCTTCATGGAAAACAACCCTAGCCAAATTGGCCAGGCACTCTATTTGCTTTCCGTGGTGCGTAATTTGGAGCGCATTGCCGATCATTCCACCAACATTGCAGAAGATGTGCTTTTTCTAGTGAAGGGCATTGACGTGCGCCATCACAACGAAGACCGCACTCGCCGTGGCGACGAATTGGCGGAATCAGCTTAGCTTCTTCTTCAGAACCTCATTCACCGCCGCCGGGTTCGCTTGGCCCCGGCTCGCTTTCATCACTTGCCCAACCAGGAAGCCCAACAGCGCGGTCTTGCCGCCTTTGTACTGTTCCACCTGTTTCGGGTTCGCGTCAATCACGTCATCGGCGATTTTTTCCAGCGCCCCGGTGTCGGAAATCTGCTTGAGCCCTTCGCGGTCCATGATGGCCGAGGGCGCATCGCCGGTCTCAAACATCTTTGGCAAAATCTCTTTCGCCAGTTTGCCCGAAAGCTCGCCTTTATTGATGAGCGCCACGAGATCGCCGAGATGGGCGGCGGAAATGGGCGAGTTTTCGATACCCTTACCCGCCGCGTTGAGCAACCCCACCAGGTCGCCCACCACCCAATTCGAAGTCGTACGGCCGTCGCCGCTCGCTTTAGCGGCGATCTCGAAGTAATCACCCGTGGCCCGCGTTAAGCTCAACACCTGTGCATCATATTCGCGCAGCCCATACTGGTTCACGAATCGGTCGCGGCGGTCGGCTGGCAATTCCGGCAAGCGCGTTTTCACTTCGCCGAGCCAGTGATCGCTCACCCGTAACGGCACCAAGTCCGGCTCGGGGAAATAGCGGTAATCGTGCGCATGCTCTTTGCTGCGCATCCCTACGGTCACGCCGCTGGCGGCATCATACAAGCGGCTTTCCTGGTCAATCGTGCCGCCACGTTCAACAATTTCCACCTGCCGCTCAATTTCGTACTCGATAGCCTGCTTCACGAAGCGGAACGAATTGACGTTCTTTACTTCCACCTTCGTGCCGAACTCAGGCGCGCCTTTGAGGCGAACGGAAACATTGGCGTCGCAACGCAGCTGACCTTTCTCCATATCGCAATCGGAGACGCCGATGTATTGAATCACCTGCTTGATCTCTGTCAGATACGCGTAGGCTTCGTCCGCTGAGCGCATATCCGGTTCGCTCACGATTTCAATCAGCGGCGTGCCTGAGCGATTCAGATCTACATAGGTGTACTTGTCGGAGTCTTTGAACCCGTCGTGAATGCTCTTGCCGGCGTCGTCTTCCATGTGGACGCGCGTAACGCCAATCCGTTTCTTGCCGGACTCAGTGACGATGTCGAGATAACCGTGCTCGGCCAGCGGCTGGTCATACTGTGAGATCTGGTAACCCTTCGGCAGGTCGGGATAAAAGTAATTCTTGCGCGCGAACCGCGAAAATGGATTGATTTGGCAATGCAGCGCGAGCGACGCGCTGATGGCGAGTTCCACGGCCTGCCGGCTGATGACCGGCAACGCCCCGGGTAATCCCAGACACACCGGGCAAACGTTCGTATTCGGCGGTGCCCCGAATTCCACCGGGCAGCTGCAAAAAATCTTTGTCTTTGTGCCGAGCTGCACGTGAACTTCGAGCCCGATCACCGGCTCATATTTCGTCAGAATGCTCTCGGCGAGCGCACTTGCGGACATGTAATTGATTGTAGGGCAAGCGCCTGAGCCTAAGGTTCTTCCGTGGCAGGTTCCCAAAAGGGGTCAGACAGGTCAGACACCTTTTCCGCCACCGCCGCCGAGCGTGCGCTAGCCGAACTGCACGAGACGTACGGCGGTGGCCGCCCGTGCCTCGAAAACGTACCGCGTTGCCCGTGTGGCGAGATGACGCTGAAACGCGCGACTGCACGCGGCCACAGATGCGAGCCCTGACGGGGGACCGCGCCTAAGGGGGGTCGGTCGGTAAAGCGTGCGCCGCCGGGTCGTGGCAACGGCGGCCACCACCGCAACAGGCGTAAGGGAACCATCAAGAAGCACGATCCGCGATAGCTTCCCTCGTGGAGCGCTTATGGGGTCAGACACCTTTTCCGCCTAACGCAACGCGCAAACAAAACTCTGGGCCCGCTTCATATCGCCAGTGCCATTGTATTTGGCCGCTTGCGGATACGGGCAAACGGGCCGCGTCATGTCGACGCCCTTTGCGGGATCGTCTTTCGTGTACTTTGTCGCGACGATGGCGGCGGGCGCCGAACCTTGCTCTACCCAATCCACCAAGGCAGTGAAGATATCGTGTTGCGCATCGCCAGCTTTCAGCACACCGAACTGCCCAAAGAAATTAGGCCCCGGACCACCTGAGCAGTGCTGCACGCCCGGCAACATGTAGAGCCGGGCAAAACCGTCCACTACGCTCTCGCCCATAGCCTTCTCCACAGTGTCGTAGTAATGAATCGCATTCACCGGTGGAATCGCCGCGTCGGCCCATCCGTGGTAAAGAATCAGCTTTCCACCCCGCGCTTGAAAGGCTTTGAGATTTGGATCCGTCGAGTTGAGCGTGGCGGCCATCTTTGTGTCGGCGGCATCCAACGCAGCGGCCAAATTCGTCTGCTTGTATGTCCAAGAAGCCTCGTTGAAAACCATGTTGCGCTGAAACCCTGTGCTGAACAGCACACCAGCGGCCAAGCCCGCTTTCGATCCTGTAATCCAAGCCGACCAGCCACCGCCGCCATCTTCGCCGCCCGGCTCGTAACCTGGGTAAATCACGCCACCAGTGCTGTTGCGCGCGCCGTCATAGATCCGCTGCAACGAAGCGGCCTGCGGTCGAGTCAGGCAATTGTCTGTTTCCGCTCCTTTGCAAACAATCGTCGCAGGATCGAAATGGCATGACGTGGGATCACTCAAAATGCCGTCTTTCAATCCATCGGCAGCATCACACGCGGCTAGAACCGCGTTCGCAATGGCCGGAATCTTCTCTTTCGGAATGTAGCTGGCGGAATCCTCCAGCATCTTTTTGCCGGACGCAAAAAAGTTTGCTACTAAGAGATGTGTCCAATAATTCGCAGGCGCGCCAGCCAGAATGCCATCGTAGTCTTCCGGAAAACGCTGCGCCTCCATCAACGCCTGTCTTCCGCCGTTGGAACAACTTGAAAAGTAAGAGTGCTTCGGCGGATCGCCGTAAAACGCCTGAATCACGCCTTTAGCCTTCACTGTCATTTCGTGAATCGCTCGATAGCCGAAATCGGTAATCTTCTCGGGGTGACCTAGCGCCCAATCCGCGTCGATGCCATTGGCGCGATGCCCTGTGTCTGTCGAGGCAGTGGCGTAACCGTCGCGCAGGGCGGCCGCCATTTCGGAATAATTAATCGAACCGGCAAAACCACCATTCCCCGTTCCCCGAAATTTGCCATTCCACTCAGCTTCCGGCAGCCACACTTCAAAATGAATTTCCGAATCGTTCGACGGTTTGATGATGCCGCCGACCCGGCAAAAGGCGGGCGTTTTGACCAGAAAGCTGCCAGGGCCGAGCATGGTTGTTGCAGCGGCGGACTCGGCGAACTGGATCTCTGTGTTAGGCAATGAAAGGCTTTCTAACGAATGGCAAGGCGTTGCGGCGGCCATCGGCAGTGCGAGAAGCAGGAAGAGAATTAGTTTCATGGGTCAGCAGACTCTCCAGACTTTTATCACAACCAAGTTCGGCAAACGCATTCCCGACCCGATAAAGATCGAGCGCCGCAGCCATTGCAGCTCAGCCGCAGCAGTCTCAAACGCGGGCGTCGACCAGAAGTAATATTCGCTGCTGTCAACGTGCTCGCCCTTCAGTAACCTCGCCATTACAGGCGGTTCCGCGTAGCGAATGCCGTGGTTAGCGACGTAGATGGTTACGCCTGAATCGGTAACGAGCGTGTAGCGAGCGTCGAGCACGGCGACATTGTCTGAACGGATCAACTGCCAATCGGCGCCGCCGGGCTTAATGGTCCCGCGCAAAAGCGGCCCTTCAAATTCGCCGCCTAATATTTCAATGATGCGACGTTGGCCTTCCGCCAATTGACCGATTTCAACAGGTGCCGCGACCCGCACGCGCAACTCGGTTACCAACTCAAGGCGCGGTTGATCCATTTTTGTCCAGCTCTGCAAACACCTCCGCCGCTGCGTGGAAAGCGGCGTTCGCTGCGGGCAAGCCACAATAAATCGCCGTTTGCAGCAGCACTTCTTTGATTTCGTCGCGTGTCACACCATTGTTGAAGGCTGCGCGCACGTGCATTTTGAATTCTTCGCTGCGATTCAGCGCCACCATCATTGCCAGCGTGAGCAAACTGCGCGTATGGCGAGGCAAACCTGGCCGCGCCCAAATCTCACCCCACGCGTAGCGAGTAATGAGATCCTGAAACTCGCTGTTGAACCGGTTGATTTTGTCGAGGCTACGGTCCACGTGAGCATCACCCAATACCGCGCGACGTATCTTCAAGCCATTTTCATAAACGTCGCCTTGATCCATCAAGCCCCCAGGAAGTAGCTAACGACATCGTTGAACGTGGCCGCCGCTTCAATGTTAGACAAATGCGCAGTGGGTAATTCCACGTAGCGCGCACCCTGAATGGCTCGCGCAATGGACTGACCCATCGCCGGCGGTGTCGATGGGTCATATGTGCCGGCAATGACCATCGTGGTGGCCTTGATACCCGAGACGGTTTTAGTCTGATCCATGTCGCGAATGGCTGCGCAACATCCGGCATAACCTTCGACTGAGACCTCCAAGAATTTCGCTTCGATGCGTGCCAAGGTTTCGGGCTCCCTGCTACGAAAACTTTCGGTAAACCAACGTTCCATCACCGGTTTCACTACCGCCTTCATGCCGGATTCCCGCACTGCGGCAATGCGTGTCTCCCAATTTTCGCGCGGCCCTAAGAGAGCCGAGGTGTTGCATAAGACGAGCTTCTTGATTAACTCAGGCTTGTAAGTGGCCAGCCACATGCCCACCATGCCGCCCAGCGACAATCCACAAAAGTGCGCCGAGTTTTCTCCAATATGTTCCAGTAGCAGGGCTACATCGTTCGCCACGTCTTCGAGTGAGTACGGCGCTTTGGACGCGGTGGATTCGCCATGTCCGCGATTGTCGTAACGCAACACGCGATAGCGTTGAGAGAACTCGGCCGCCTGCGCGTCCCACATGCCAAGTTCCGCTCCTAACGAATTGGATAAGAGCAGCAGCGGAGCGCCAGCCGGCCCTTCCAACGTGTAATGAATGTTGTAATCCGGACGCGATAGCGTGGGCAATGATTACTCCTTAACGGTTTTAATGGTGCGCGTGATGAATTCGTTTGCCATACCGAGGTACAACAGCGGATCAAACAGCTTTACAATAGCGCTATTCGGAAAGTGGGCGCGCACGGTGGCATCTTCGAGCAACACATCTCTTAAATGCCTGTTCTCTTTTGTGGCTTGATTGGACGCCTTTTGGAGCAATTCATGAGCCGTCTCTTTACCGAGACGCCCAGCGAGTAACATCGACGCGCTTTCAGCGTAAACCAATCCGCGCGTTGCTTCCAGGTTAGCGAGCATGCGACCCGCATTGATTTCTAAACCTTCCATCAGGGTCATCATATGATGCAATGCGCTGCCGGTTAGACGCACGATCTGCGGCAGTGTTTCCCACTCGGCTTGCCAACCGCCGAGTGCCCGCTCGTGTTCCTGCACCATGGCTGAAAGCATGGTGCTCACCAAGCCAGGCACCTGTATGGCTGCTGCCAGCACAGCCGCGCAGCTCACCGGATTGCGTTTATGCGGTAAAGATGAAGAGCCGCCCCGGCCAGGCGCCGCCGGCTCTGCTATTTCTGCCACTTCGCTTTGCGTCATGAGTGAAAGATCACGCGCGATCTTGCCCAACGTGCCCGCCAACAAGCCAAACAGCGTTGCCGCTTCCGCTACTCTGTCGCGTTCTGTATGCCACGGGATATCGGGCAAGGGGAGTTTCAACTCAGCGGCTAGCGCGGCGCTTACCTGCAATCCTTTGTCTCCGAGCGCTGCCAAAGAGCCAGCGGCGCCGCCGAATTGCAGCGCCAGAATGCGCGGACGGGCAGCGGACATACGTCCTTGCTGACGATTCAGCGCGTCCAACCAGCCTGCGAACTTCAAGCCCAAGGTAATCGGAATCGCCTGCTGCATCCAAGTGCGCGCTGCCATCGGTGTGGCGCGATGCGCATCGGCCAACTTCGCGAGAGTCGCACAAAGCGCCGCCAGGTCACCGTCTATTAAATCGAACGCTTCCCGAAGCTGCAACATCAGCCCCGTATCGATCACATCCTGGCTCGTGGCGCCCCAATGCACGTAGCGCGCCGCGTTCGCGTCGATCTCTTTTACTTCCGCCGTCAGAAACTTCACCAGCGGAATCGCGGTGTTTCCGGCGTGAGCCGCTGCTTCTGCAATTTCCTGCGGATCGTACAACTCCGCTTTACAACAAAGTGCAATGGGTCCGGGGGTGGTTTTCGGTATGACTCCCGTGACAGCCTCAGCTCGCGCCAAAGCCGCTTCGAAATCGAGCATGCGCTGCAGGGTAGAGCGCTCAGCAAACAAATCGCTATATATCGAAGAAGACGGTTTCATCATCGCCTTGCATCAGCACATCCCAGTGGAGCACACCGCTCTCCGTTTTCCTGGCGATGATGGTCTCTCGCCGCGCTGCCGGCACCAGGCTCAAAATGGGGTCAGACGCGTTTGCCGGCTCGTCTGGAAAGTACATGCGCGTGGTCAAGTGTATTAAGAGCCCGCGCATGAATACCGATACTTCCAAATGCGGTGCTTGCGTGGTGCCGTGCGGGCCAGGTAAGGGTCCGGGCTTGATGCTGGTAAAGCGGAACGCGCCGTCTGAGTCCGTGGCCACTCGTCCGAAACCGCGGAACGCATCTTGTTCTTGCGGGTACTTGCCTACGGAATCTGCTTGCCAGATTTCAATCAGCGCGTCGGGAATCGGCTGGCGGTTCGCGTCCAGCACTCGCCCTTCGAGCGTGAAACGCGCACCTTGGACACCGGGAACGGCAAGATCGGAACGGAACAGAAGACTGAGACCGATCGAAAAATAAGGGCCGACCGTTTGCGACGTAGTAGCAGGAATCACGATTCCTCCAGCGGAGTGGCGGTGCGTCCTCGCAGGATGATGTCGAAACGAAAACCGAGCGCCTGTTCGGGAATCGTTGTCTCCCAATCGAACGACGATATTAGCCGCTTGCGCGCTTCTTCATCGGCCGTGCAGTTATAAACCGGATCGAACGGCATCAGTGGATCGCCCGGGAAGTACATTTGCGTCACAATACGCGTGGCGAACGCGGGGCCGAAAAGTGAGAAGTGAATGTGTTGCGGACGCCAGGCGTTGTGATGGTTGCGCCACGGATACGCTCCCGGTTTGATAGTTACGAAACGGTAGCGACCTTCCTCGTCGGTCAACGTGTGACCAAAGCCGGGGAAGTTCGGATCGAGTGGCACGTTGTGTTGATCAATATTGTGCATGTAACGGCCGGCCGCATTCGCTTGCCACACTTCAACCAGAGTCCGCCGAACCGGATGCCCGTCTTGATCCACAACTTTGCCGCTCACAATGATGCGCTCGCCCAACGGTTCGCCAGTGCCTTGCTTGGTGAGGTCGGAGCTGCTGCTGCCGAGATCTTCGAGGGTGAAGTGCGGGCCGGTGATTTCCGAGAGAGTGTGCGGAATGACGATAGGCGGATGCTTGGGGTGCCGCTCCTTGGAAGACACATAGGGCGGATGGTTGTGAGACGGTTGAGTGCCGGTTTGATAGCGACGGTACGCGTTCATGACGTTTAAACCTTTTCGAGAATCATGGCAATGCCTTGGCCGACGCCTATACACATTGTGCACAGCGCATAGTGGCCGTTGCCACGCGTGAGTTGATAGGTTGCGTGGGTGACGAGACGCGCACCGCTGGCACCCAGCGGATGGCCCAGGGCGATTGCTCCGCCGTTGGCGTTGACATGCGCGGCATCATCGGCTATGCCCAGTTCGCGCAACACTGCTAATGCTTGTGCGGCGAAGGCTTCATTCAGCTCAATGACATCCATCGCGCCGATTTGCAGATTCGCCAGCGCCAAGGCCTTACGCGAAGCGGGAACCGGACCCATGCCCATAATGCGCGGTGCAACACCAGCGGATGCGCCGCAAACGACTCGCGCCTTTGGAGTCAAGCCAAACTTTTTGGCCGCCTCCTCAGATGCCAACAGCAATGCGCAAGCGCCATCGTTCACGCCCGACGCATTGCCCGCTGTCACTGTGCCATTCGGTTTCACAACTGGCTTCAAGGCTGCCAAACGTTCGAGTGTAGTGTCGGGGCGCGGATGTTCATCGGCTTCAATTTGGAACGGTACGATCTCTTGCGCCAGAAGGCCGTCTCTCATTGCCGCGGCCGCTCGTTGGTGGCTGCGGAACGCAAACGCGTCTTGATCGGCTCGGGTTACGTGGAATTCTTCAGCTACATTCTCTGCCGTCTCAGGCATGGAATCGGTCCCATGAAGAGTCTTCATCAAAGGATTGACGAACCGCCAGCCAATAGTGGTGTCTTCGATCTTCATGTTGCGCGAGAACGGGACATCGGCTTTGCCCATAACGAAGGGCGCGCGCGACATGCTCTCCACGCCGCCGGCGATGATGATCTGCGCCTCGCCGCATTTGATGACGCGCGCGGCGGTTGCGATGGCGTCCATGCTGGAACCACACAAACGGTTGACCGTGGTACCGGGCACGTCTACCGGCAAACCAGCCAGCAGCGCCGCCATGCGTGCCACGTTCCGGTTGTCTTCGCCGGCTTGATTCGCGCAGCCGTACACCACGTCGTCCAAAGACTGCCAGTCTACCTTCGCGTTGCGCGTCATTAACGCCTTGATTGGAACGGCGGATAGATCGTCGGTTCGCACATTGGCTAACGCGCCGCCGAATCTGCCAAATGGCGTTCGCACCGCATCGCAAATAAAAACCGCTCGCAAAAATTATTCCCCTTCGCCTGATGTACCATGCGCGGCGGCGGTACGCGCATATAGATCGCGCAGCGCCGCCAGTTCCGCATCTGTGGGGGCTGGCGTTACGTCCACTTTCCCGGCCACTTTCAAATCCCAACCTGTTGCGTCTTTGACTTGCTCCACGGTGATGCCGGGATGCACAGCCGTTAGCCTCAACTCGCCGCTGGCATCCGCAACCATCACGCCCAAATCTGTGATGACGGTTGTGGGAGCGCGCTTGAGGCGCGAATTTCCCGCCGCCGATGTGCAGAAGTCCAGCTTCTCGACAAACATGCGCTTACTGTGGTTCGCGATAATCCAAATTTCCTTGGCGCCGCTGGCAATCTCGGGCGCGCCGCCCGCGCCGGGCAACCGGACCCTCGGCCTTTCATACGAGCCGCCAATCACCGTGGTGTTCAAGTTGGCGAATTTATCAATCTGCGCGGCGCCTAAGAAACCAACATCGACGCGGCCGCCTTGTAGCCAGTAACGGAAAATCTCCGGCACCGATACTACTGTCTCAGCATAGTCGGCGAGTTCGCCATCGCCGATCGAAAGGGGCAAAACGTCGGGCTTTGCGCCAATCGTTCCGGATTCGTAAATCAACACGACGCCGGGCGCATGGGTAATCCGCGCCAAATTAGCCGCCGCGCTAGGCTTGCCGATCCCTACAAAACACACATCGCCAACGCGCAACTTACGCGCGGCCGCGATGGTCATCATTTCATCGGGAGTAAACGCCGCGTTATCCACGAACCGGAACCTCCGCAGCCAGGCTCCGTTTGAACTCAGCAAAATCGGCCGTATCCAGGACATGCTTCTGCATCCAGGCTTGGAAGGTGTGGCGATTGCGCGAAATGCCATCCCACGCTTTGCAAAACGCGTTGTCGCGTTTGTAATAGCCGTGCGCATAAGAAGGATGCGCGCCGCCGGGAACCAGGCACACACGCTGAATCACCCAATGCGGCAGCACACACGCGTTCATGGGTGCGTCCAGCTTGTCGACAATTTCTTCCACGGTGACAATCGCGCGCTTCGCGGCCAGCACGGCTTCCTTCTGAATGCCGATAATTCCTGAGATCAGCACATTCCCCGCCTGGTCGGCCTTCTGTGCATGAATCACGGTAACATCCGGATTGAGCGCCGTGCTGGCGGTCAGAGTTTCTCCGGTGAACGGGCAGGTAATCGACTTAATATTTGCGTTGTACCTCGGTAGATCTGAACCAATGTACCCGCGCACCACGGCAAACGGCAGCCCCGACGCACCTGCCTGATAACGCGCCGCCATATCGGCGTGACTGTGCTCTTCAATCGCCAACGGTTGCGGCCAGCTTGTTTGAATCGCTTCTCGAAAACGGTGCAGAGAGCCGACTCCTGGGTTGCCGCCCCAGGAAAAAATCAGCTTTTTCGCGCAGCCCATGCCAATGAGCTGGTCGTAAATCAGATCGGGGGTCATGCGGATGAGCGTCAGGTTGTTCTTCCGCTGGCGGATTACCTCATGGCCGGCCGCAAACGGGATGAGGTGAGTGAAGCCTTCCATGGCGATGGTGTCGCCATTGTGTACCAGATCGGCGATTGCCTCACGAAGGTTGGTGATTTCCGCCATTGTCGGTCTACCGCACAATTGTACGGCAGGGCACATTGGGGGTTCGCGCTTGGCCGGACCGTGGTTGCCGACGGGTTTCGATAGTTGGTTGTGGTTGGAGGTGTCTGTTTAGGAGGCGGCTTGGGCGGTTTGGACGTCTCCTTTCAAGGCGTCTTGCAGAAGCTGTTGCTTACGAGCGGAGTGAGGGTGGCGAGATGAGCCTCGAACTGCTGATTTGAAAATTCAAAGCCAATGGCGGCGAGATCGAAAGGTTGGTTTCGGTGATGGGCGACGAGGCAGGCTTGCGCAGCCTTATCGAGAGCTTTGAGTTCGTTGGCTTTGCGCTCTTGCTGAAGACGGCGGAGTTCGGCTGTTTCCATGTCGCGGCGGCGGACGAGGCGAGCTTCCTGGATTTGGAGATTGCGGAATGACTTGTCGTGTTCAAGCCGGATGCACATTTCGATGGTGATGGGATCGACGCTGGTTTCTTCGGGATATCTTTCGGCGAATTCCCGGCGGCCGAGATTGATCAGCGCCATTTCGAGCGCGGGAATGTGGTCGAGACGCCAGATGGTATCGACGATGGACTGCACGAAGGCCGTTTCTTCGGGACCGACGGGTTGATAGCGCTTTTGATAGGCGAGCATGAGGGCTTCATACTGAGCGGCTTCTTCGGTGGGGAGAACGATGGCGCGCCCGGTGAGTCCGGTTTTGACGGCGTTGAGAGAAACTTTTGCTTTACCAGCGGTGCTGGTTGGTCCTGTTGAAAATTGCGCGTTGGCGCGGTTTGCGGTGAATTGGGCTTGAGAAGACATGTTGTGAGCTCCTTTTTTGTGTTCTGGGAAATAAAAAAGCGCCCTGAGACCACGACCGGTCAGGGCGCTTTTTTGAAAGTTTAGATACGGGAGGGTGAACTCATCCCGTAAGCGTTAGCATAGCATTGTTTACCAAGCGGTTTTGGGGAAGATGTTGAAAAGGAAGGGAAAATGGTTTGTGACTGGATTTGGGGTGGGCCTTGATCTGGGTGCGCGACATTCTTCGCCAGATTTCGAGCGCTATGTAACACCTAAAACAAACAGCAGCGAAATTGTTTCGAAAGCTGTTGTATACCAAAAAATAGCTGCTCGGCATGAACAAGGTCTGCGGTTTTCATTGGTTTCCTTAAATCAATGCACGGTTTCTCAGGCCTACCCGTCGAGACGCTTATGCGCCCCTCCACAAGGCGCGAACTTCCGAGAGCTTTCAACCCCCTCGATCTGATCAATCGAGCGGGGGTTTTGGATTGCCCAGGCAAACCCTCTAACCTGAGACGTTTTCGTGCGGCACCGCCAATAAACACATATTTAAGCAGTTTTGTTTTATCATAGGGGTGTGCTGAAACGCAGATTGACCGAAGCACATTGACATATAAAAGAACAATGAAAGGTCTGCCGGAGGGATGATGGCATCGCGCGAAAATCCATTCCGAAGAAGCTCAAGCATGACGCGATTGTCGAAGCCGTAGTTGAGATACGCTTCAGCACAACGACCATTCCCGAAATTTTATTTGGACGGCTTGCAGATTACGAACCTTGGAAAAATTTCAAACAGCAACGGTTACCCGTCTACGAGGTTCCGCCACCGTGGCGGCAAGCTGATCCCAATCTGCGTTTTCTGCCGATTTTCGAATTATCTGGGGATCAACGATCTGTTCGTATCGGTCCACATGTGGTTGCGTATCACCGCGCCGCTCCATATATTGGGTGGGAACAGTTCCGGTTAGAGTTGGACGAAACAATAGATGGCCTGTTTGAGACGGCGAAGGGCCTCGTCATTCGTAGATTGGGCTTGCGCTATTTAAACGCGTTGCGCCCTGACGTTCACTACATCAAGTCGGTTTCGGACCTCGACCTAGAAATCAAAGTCGCGAACGAAAGCATTCTGGGTAACGTCAATCTGAACTTCAACATAGAAATGCCCGGCGATACTGCTTGCACAGTGAGGATCGCGACGAAGGAATTTGTTCAGGGAATATTGCCATTAAATACCTCTGTCTACGTCGATGTTGATGTGTTCACAAAAGAGGGGTTCGAAACAGAGGAACGGCAGGCCGTGCAAGATTGGATCACGGCCGCGCACGAAAGCGAGAAAAAACAGTTTTTTGGTCTATTGACCGATCAAACAATTGAAAGGCTGAAGGAGGAATAAACATGCTCGCGACGGCTCCCACGGGAATGGATTTGATGTATGGATCAAATCGAGGCACAGGGGTAGCAACACTTCACATATCGAATAATTCGAACATTCCGGCAATCTATAGCTCTGTTGGGGAAAACGGTTGGAATGTCGAAGAATTGGAAAACTGGTTTGCAAAGTACGGATGGGGGCTTTCTGAAAACATCTTCGAGATGCAGATACAGAAGCCCATTTCCTCATGGCGACTTGGCCCTAGCAAGATTGACGAAAACGAATGGGTTGACTGGGACGCGACTGTTCAGGTTCCGCAGGTCAAAACTTCAGGAACGTTGAGTGTGACATTGAAATATGTCGGTGAAATCCAGCCTTCTCCGTTTACGGACCCTTGGGATTAAAGGGGTTCCACGTAAGTTTTGGGAGATTTCAAAAAAGACTTGCTGGAACGGCGGCGAGATATTATCAGATGGCTAGCGGCACTCAAACTTACCCGTGGTTCGACGTACCCGAAGGGGATGACATTGAACAAGGGGATATTCTTGAACAATTCCCGGTCTTCTTGTTGCCAACCAATCTGCCTGTTGCTTCCAATACCAACGACCCCGTAAAGATGGAGATCGATTGGGGAACGCATGACGTAATCGTGATGTCGCAAAGTTGCGATCTACGGAAGGGCGGCGAGAAGGCAATTGATGCGATCATCCTGTGCGCCGTTTGGAAGCGATCACAAGTGCCGGAATTTACGAAAGATGACTGGATGGAAAATGCACGAAAGGGCCGTTTTCCTGCGTATCACGTGTTGAACGAGTGTAATCTGACGACTTATCACTGCGAGTTTCGGATTGTAGATTTTCGAAAAGTGTACTCGATGCCTCTGGATTTCGTCCGTGGGAGAGTGCAAGTTAATAAGCGTGTGCGTTTGCTCCCGCCATATAGGGAGCATCTCTCTCAATCCTTCGCAAGATTCTTCGTGCGGGTCGGCCTCCCTAGCGACATTCCGCCCTTCAAAGGGAAGAAGAGCTAGAAGCTGTGTTGTGTCAACTCGACTGGGGCGCAAAGGCCGTTTTTTCGTTTCTCAAAACCTTTGTGAGACAGCCTGACCAAAGGTTTATTGCATTCGCGACCTCTCATTCTATCTGGCGATCCCTTCGTTCCCGAGCCCCACTTGGCCGGATAAGCGCGCAAACCACCGATTCGAATTCCGACGTTAGCCGAAGGTCGCTTTCCGGGAGGTTTGGAACGGCAAAGCGCTATTTTAACGTCTACCTGGGACAACGGGACGGCCAATCGATGGTGGTGGGGAATGCCGGGAGCGTGGGGAGAATGATCAGGAAGATGGTTGTTTTAGCGGGCATGAGATGGGAGACCGGCGAAGCTACATAGTGGGAGTAGCGGGAATGGCCTGTCTTGGGAGCAGGAGTTCGCGGAAGCCATTTTTCGGATCGGTGGCGACTTCGAAGTAGCCGATCATCATTTCGTCGAAGTTTTGTGGGCCGAAGCGGACGGCCTTGGTTGGATCGGGATTGAGCGGGTTGTTGATGGAATTGTCGAAGTGCGCGGTGCATTCAATGGTAGTTCCGGGAGGAAGGCGCAGCGGGGTGGCGAGATAGTACGAAAGCTGCCAATTGTAACTGTAGTGAGGAACGCGCAGAAGCGTTTCGGTGCGGCCGTCGGGAAACACGACTCTAAACTCAAATGACTTGCCGCGCAAGTGCATGTGCGGGAGGAGTGAGACGAGAGTTGCCTCCGCGTGCAAAGTAATGCGAGCGTCGAGCTGATAATCGGGGTCGCCGGGCGGGATGAGGAAGCGGATGTTGGCGGCGGCGAGCATAATGACGCGCTGGCGGGGCGGTTCATGGGAGAGAACTAAGCCAATGCGGCTGCGGTCACAGCCAGGCCGCCCGTTAGTTGTGTAGTGAAGCTGGAAGACGAGGTCGCTGCCGGCCTTGACGAGTTTGGCTTGGCCGGGTGAAAGGAGTTCGGGCATGTTACCTGGGCCGTAACCAGCTAGGAACTCGCCGGGAACACCGCCGCCGCGAGTATGTGGATCTAATGCGAACGGGACACCGACCGGTTCGCCGGCGAGCCAGCCAGAGCCGGGTTCGCGCACGCTGACAACGATGTGGTGAGTGTGGGCACGGTCGCCGGGCCGTATTTCGGCGAGGCGAACCCAGGTGTCTTGTGAGAAGTGAGTCGGGACGATGACGTATTGATAGGGGATGACGCCAGAGGCGGGCACATTGAACGGAGTGGGGACTTCGAAAATGATTTCGGGCTGCTGGCCGATGCTCCAGCCATCGATCCATTGAACGGGTTTGGGCGCGTCGTGCGGATCGCCTGCCGGAGCGCCCGCGGCTAGCCACGAACTGATGGTTTGGATGTCGGCCGAGGAAAGGCTGCGATCGTTGGCGAAGTGGCCTATGGATGGATCGGCATACCAAGGAGGCATCTGGCGCAAAGTGACGGCTTGCCTAATAGCGCTGGCCCAAGGTCTAGCAGACGAGTAGTCGAGCAGAGGCATGGGGCCAACCTCGCCGGGGCGGTGGCATGTTTGACAGTGCTGCTGGAGGATTGGAAGGACATCTTGATAGAAGGTGGTTGGCGCGGCGCCGAATGCGGATGCGCAGAAACAAAGAGGGAGCAGATGAGTAACCGTAGTTTTCAGCATTTTGTATCGCACGCCCGCAAAAAATAGTTTCGTTGACCTACGGCCTTGCGGGTTGTTACCATGATAGTGCGGGGTGGAGCAGTCAGGTAGCTCGTTGGGCTCATAACCCAAAGGTCGCAAGTTCAAATCTTGCCCCCGCAACCAAAAGGATTATAACTGTTCACGAACGCGTTGCAAGCCCGCCTCACGGCGTAATCGCTGATCGCGTGATCAAAGACTCAGAGCCTCACGGAATCGGGCCGATTGACGCCGCGACATTTCAACCGTCGTCCCGCCCCGCAGGGTTATCAGTAGATTTCCGGCGATGCCAGACTCGACGCGGTCCACCCATTTCAAATTTACGATGTGCCGGCGTCCCGCGCGAAAGAAGACAGCGGGATCAAGCCGTTCGTGCAAGGCCGCCAGGGAACGTGGAATCAGCGGCCGCTGATTCGCGAAGTGCAGGCGGGTATAGTTGCCTTCCGATTCCAGAAGAAGAATGTCGGTAACGGGCACGAGCCAGCAACGTTCTCCATCTTTCACAAACACGCGCTCCAAGCGTGACCGGACCGTGCATGGGCTGAGCTTAGCCACAGCCGCGGCCAGGCGCGCGGGCGCCACGGGCTTAACCAAATAATCGAGCGCGCTCACCTCAAACGCCTTCAGTGCGTATTCATCGTAGGCAGTGGTGAAGATCACTTGCGGTACATCGTCTAGGCGCTGCAGAAGATCGAAGCCGTTCATTCCAGGCATACGTATGTCGAGAAATAAGACATCTGGTTCGAGCCGGCTTATGAGGTCCAGTGCTTCTTCGCCGGTGCGAGCCTCACCGGCGATCTCGATGCCGGCATACGCGGCCAGTAATCGCCGCAGCTCTTGCCGTGCCATTCGCTCATCGTCGATGATCAGTGCCTTCATGCCGTTGCTGGGATCAGGATGGTGGCGGTCACACGTCCCTCGCCGCGCGCCCCCAATTCTAGGCTTGCACCCTCACCGTAAAGAATACGGAGACGCTCCCTAGCATTCGTGAGGCCGATCTGTGTCGAACCCAGCCGCGGAGCGCCGAGATTGCCCGTGTTCTCCACCTCAATTCGCAAAGCAGTGCCCACGAGGGCCGCTCGAATGAAGAGATCTCCGCCCGAGGGAGCCTCCTCAACGCCGTGTTTGATCGCATTTTCCACCAAGGTTTGCAGCAGCATCGGCGGCACGGCGGTTTGCCGAACCGATTCATCTATCTCCAGATGCACCCGCAACCGATCCTCGAAACGAATCGACTCCAGCGCCAGGTAGTCGGATACGGCTTCCACCTCGCTAACTAGGGGCACAGTATGATGCCGATCTCTTTGGAGGTTATAGCGCAGGATATTGGCCAGCCGCGTGATCATGTCCTGTGCCTGCGCCGGATCCTCGCTAATCATGCCGCGGATCGAATTTAGGCAGTTGAAGAGAAAATGCGGGTTGACCTGGGCTTCCAGTGCACGAAGTTCGGCATTGCTAAGGGCCAGTTTCATCTGTACTTCATTGCGCCGCACCTCGCGGGAGTGGCGAAAAGTAGTAACGGTCAGATAAAGGACCGACCAAATGGTGGTGACAGTCGAGACCCCCATGAACATAAATGCAATAGACGACGGGTGACTCCATACGCCGAGCCGACCTTCGATAGCCCTATAAACTCCCACGACTAAAGCGCACTGCACCGCGCCGATCACGATGCTAGCCGCCGCGAGTTGCCCTAATGCCCGATGCACTGGAAGGCTAACCCAATGGCGTCTGTGAATCTCCCTGCGAAGCAGGTGTGTGAGGCCGATGCTGTACAAGAAAAAGAGGAGGTAGCCGATAACGATACTAGGCCGCCATCCATTGTCCAGTACGGCGGCCGACAGCCCGATTGCGCTATAGGCGCCCCAGCCGGCGATCTGGCAGGCCCAATATTGCGCGTTTGTTCTCTTCATGAACCCATTCTTTACAAATTCCATTTTGGCTGTTGGGATTTGTGATGGGTGGTTCGCTGCGCTGATGAGCGGTCTACGAGCGTCCGTTTCAGGTTAAGGAATGGCAGGATCGTCCACGTCGATGTGGTCGCCGATCTTGAACGGCTTCGCCAGCTCGACTTAGCGGTCCTGGAAGGACTCGTTGCCTAATTGAAGAGAGTGGGGTGGGCGGGCACATCGTCAGACTCTCGAAAGTTGCTCAATCCCACGCCGACCAGACGAAAGCGCTGGCCGGTGGGTGGCTTCACCCGTTCTCGGAGGGACAGAGCGATGCTGGTCAGTTCCTCGCATGAAGAAGGCGCGGAACCGGCGGTATGACTGCGCGTCAGAATGGTGAACTCGCTCGTTTTCAGTTTGAGCACGACGGTACGGGCAATACGTGTCTCTTTGCGGGAAGCGGACCAGACCTTTTCGGCAAGCCGGCGGATCATGGACTCTGTTTCGTCCAAAGGAATATCGCGCTCGAAGGTGTCTTCCGCGGAGATAGACTTCGCCGGTCTGTCGGCCACCACCGGGTTGTGGTCGATTCCGCGAGCCAATTCATAGAGCCGTATCCCGTAACGCCCAAAGCGCTCTTCGAGTGTTGCCGATTCGAGATTGCGAAGTTCGCTGATGGTCTTGATGCCAATTTCTTCCAATCGCTTTTCGGTCACCTTGCCCACGCCTGGAATACGACCAACAGGAAGCGGCGTGAGGAATGCGTCTACCTCTTCGGGCGGGATCACAAATAAACCGTCTGGCTTCCTCCAATCGGAGGCGATCTTAGCCAGAAATTTGTTCGGGGCAACTCCCGCCGACGCTGTTAGATGAAGCTCGTCCCGAACCTGCTGACGGATTGCCTTCGCCACGCGTGTAGCCGTCGGCAGGCCGGTCTTGTTCTCCGTTACGTCCAGATAGGCTTCGTCGAGCGATAGCGGTTCAATGAGATCTGTGTGGCGATGGAAGATCTCTCGTGCCGCTCGGGATGCCTCTTTATAACGCACGAAATCGGGCGGGACGAAGATAGCCTCCGGGCACAGCCGTTCAGCGCGGATTGCCGGCATCGCCGAGCGTACACCGAACTTCCTTGCCTCATAGGAAGCAGCGCATACCACAGACCGGTTGCCCTTCCACGCAACCACCACAGGTTTGCCGCGCAGGTTGGGATCGTCGCGCTGCTCTACCGACGCATAGAAGGCGTCCATGTCGATATGAACGATCTTTCGAGATGTCGCTCGTTCGTCCATGATTCTGGATCAGGTGTTGCGGCCTGGATATTCGCCAATTATAGAACCTATCTGAATCGAGAGTTTGCCCGACCACGACAGCAGCCTGCATCCACTCGTACCTATCCTGAATGTCATGGGATTGTGCAGCCATCGATAGATTTTCATTCTTAACTGCAACGCCATTTGCGGTGCGCTCACTTGTATACCATGAGGGGTGTATATGGCTCATTTGACGCGGCGTAAGTTTGGGCGCAGCATGATGGCGGGGGCGACTGCGTCCACATTTGGCAAGCTGCTGCTTGGTCAGGATGATTGCACACCACCTGCCGGAACGCTGGTTGACTTTCTGATTCCTGCTAACGCGCAGAACATTTTCCGCAAGTCTGTAGCCGAATTAACAGCGGACGAAGTGACCCGGCTGCGGCTGGCGTATCAGAGACTGCGGGATTTGACAGCGTCCGATCCGACCGATCCGCGGGGTTGGATGCAGCAGGCGCATGTGCATTGCTGGAATTGCGGTGGCTCAAGCACGGATATACACGGGTCTTGGACGTTTTTTCCCTGGCATCGGGCGTATCTATATTTTCACGAACGGATTCTATGCAAGCTGCTAAATGATGATTCGTTCCGGCTGCCTTATTGGAGTTGGGATGATACCAACTACCGCAACTTGCCGGCGATTTACCAGCCGGCAACGGTAGGAAGCGCTGCGAACCCGCTGTATGATGCCAACCGGTCGAGCGCCGCCGTGAGCGGTGCGTCGATGCCTGGTTCAATCTTTCCCGCCGCCCAGAATCCGATGAACTCGGCCAATTTTGCAGCGTTTGGAGGTGGGCCCGACGCGGGAGGATCGGTTGAATTTGGTCCGCACGGCGCGATTCACATGTGGACGGGCATCCCTGACGATCCGTACGCAGACATGGGAAATCTGTTGCTGGCGGCGCGCGATCCGATTTTTTACGCGCACCATTGCAACATTGACCGGCTATGGGCGGAATTCAACCGCCGTAACCCTTTAGCGCACGCGAATCCGACAGATGCCGAGTTTCTCACACGGAGCTTCCAATTCTTCGACGAAAACAAACAGCTAGTGACCATACGGGTGCAGGATGTTTTAGATACGGCGCCGCTGGGATTCAGTTACCGGCCGGGCGTAGAGCTTTCTAAGCCCAACTTGCCGAAGTGGACGCAATTGAAATACGATCCTGCGACGCATTTGATTCAACTGCCTGCCCCGATCCCGCAAAGTCCGATTGTCAAGCTGCGATCAGTAGTTGTGAAAGATGTAAAACTGCCCAAGCAGAGCGGTTCTTATAACGTGTTTGTGGGCGATCCGCCGACTGCGAGCGCAGACCAATCCAAAGCGGCGAACTATGTTGGTTATATTGGCATCATCGTGGGGGCGCACCGGCATGACCAGAAATGTTCCCTGGTGCTCAACGCGACGGACCTGTTTCTACAAACGGCGGGCGGCGCCGGCGCGCGGCTGAGATTTGCACCAGCGGGAACAACGAACGGCGCGGCATTAGAGTTTTCCGCGGTCTACCTGACTGAAGAGTAGGATCGAGACATGGTTTCGGCCACAGCCTGTTTTCTTGCACTGGCGGCGTCCGTGCCCGTGGCTGTGATGGTGGACAAGCCTGTGACGATAGCCCTCGGCGTGCCAGAACAGGTGCGGCACTCCACGACTGTTTTATTGCGGATGGAAGGCGTGGTGATGCGGCGCGACGCACCGGCCATGTGGAATGTTTTTTGGGAGATGCCGGAAGCCACTGCGCAAACCTCTGTCGATAACCTGCATTTCGTGGGCTATGTAGCTTCGCCTGCAAACTCGGCGCTGCGTGATGCGAAGCGCGCCAACTTTACTTTGCAACTGCCGGCGGAGGCGGTATCGGCGATTCACAGGCAAACATCAGTCCGCCTGACTTTTGTGCCTGTGCGAAAGTTGCCGGAGGGTGGAGTGACGATCACTTCGTTGCGTTTGGAATAGTTATGTCGAAAGCCCATATTCGGCAGCAAATCCGGCAGCGCGGCAAAGCGTCGGTGTTGGTGATGCTGAGTTCGGAAGCGAAGACAGAACAGTATCTGGCAGCGCTGGGGGAATGCTTTGAACATTCGGAGCAAAATCAAGCGGTAGCGAGCGCGGCGGTCGGGTTTGCAGAGGGCCGCGGACATCTTTACCGAAGGCATGACCAAGCGCCCGCGCTGTTTTTGAAGAATCTAGGCGTCTTGTACGGACAAGTAAGCAAGAAAGGCTGGGCGAAGCTGCAAGGGGCGATAGCCGCATCGGACGACATCGCCGGCACCGCGCCGATGCAGCCTATTCGCGGTTTGGGATCGAATGCGCCTCCACCAACGGCGCCAGAAGTGGCTTGGGGTGTCGCACGTATTCAAGCGCCAACGCTTTGGCAGCAGGGTCTGAGTGGCAAAGGCGTTTTGGTGGCACACCTCGATACCGGTATTGACGGCGAACATCCAGCGCTTAAACCCGCGATTGCGCACTTTGCGGACTTTGATGCGACGGGCCACGCTATTGACGGCGCGCCGATTGC
>PMSX01000335.1 GCA_003167495.1 Bryobacterales bacterium
TAAAGTTATTACATAGGTCATAACGTATGAATCTGAAAGTCCGGAAGTTCGGGAATTCCCTGGGCGTGGTATTGCCCAAAGACGTGATCAACCGTTTGCAAACGGGCGACGGAAAATCCCTATTCTTGGTCGATGCGCCGGATGGATCTTACCGTTTGACGCCCTACGATCCTGCGTTCGAAGCAAAAATGACAAAAGCCGACGAAATCATCGGTCGGTATCGTAATACGCTCAAGGCTCTGGCCGAGTGAAAGAGCCTATCTGGATAGACTTGCGCGACGCGCTGTCTGTCCACGATAGGCTTCTGTTTCTTTACGGCGGGGCCGACGGGATTCGTGATCCAACCCTTTTGGAATCGGCGTTGGCGCGTCCCCGGCAGCTCTACGCAAATGCCGAAAACCCGGATTTGGCGGATTTCGGACTACCGTTGATCGCAGGAGTCGTGCGAAATCATCCATTTGTGGACGGCAACAAGCGGACAGGATTCGTGCTCGGCATGATGTTCCTCGAATTGAATGGTTTGGGATTCGTCGCTAAGGAAGAGGAGGCAGCGCAGGCGGTTCGCTTATTGGCGGCAGGAAGTCTGGACGAAGCTGGCTTTAAGAATTGGTTGCGCGCCTCAATAGCAGGGAAATAGGGCTTTTAACCTTCCAAATCGGTGAGCCGTCTCTCATGGGCCTCTGCAATCCGCGCCAAGGCGGCGATGTTTTCGCCGTCTATCTTTAGCGCACTTATGAGTTTGTCGATGTTGGTACTCTGCTGATGCACCGTTGATTGCAGCAGTTCGACGCTCAGAGCCAGCGCTTGGTGGCGTTCAACCAATCGGTCCAGCCGCTCGTCAATCGTCATGATCTGCTCCTTGAACTCTCACCATAGCAAATAGAAAGAAAAAATAATTCCTGGCCTTTTTCGGAATCTGTGCTATCCTACAAAAAGCGTTTGAAAGTCACTTTGGGAGGCGACGGTCTTCTTTTCGACCCAAGCCGTTTGTACCAGTCAAAATTATGAGCCAAAAGCCCGGTAAGAAGTATGAGGCTGCGGCGAAGCAGGTTGAGGCTAAACCTTATCTTGTCTCCGACGCCGTGCCTCTCGTTCAAAAAATCAAATACACAAAGTTCGATGAGACGGTTGAGGTGCACATGCGCCTGGGCGTCGATCCGAAGCATGCCGACCAAATGGTTCGCGGCACCGTTGTGCTACCCAATGGCCTCGGCAAATCGAAAAAAGTCTTGGTGATTGCTTCCGGCGATAAATTACGGGAAGCCCAAGAAGCCGGTGCTGACATTGTGGGCGGCGAAGAACTGGTGACCAAGATCCAGACCGAGAACTGGACCGATTACGATGCAGTGATTTCCACACCGGACATGATGCGTTCCGTGGGCCGCTTAGGTAAGGTGTTGGGTCCGCGCGGTTTGATGCCGAATCCGAAAACGGGCACCGTGACCACCGATATTAAGAACGCTGTGCAGGAAATCAAGGCCGGTAAGGTCGAGTTTCGTGTCGACAAGACAGGTGTGATACATGCCCCTGTGGGCAAAGTGAGTTTTACAACCGTCAAACTGCTTGAGAACACCAACAGTTTGATACAGGCCGTGATTAAGGCGAAGCCATCCGCGGCTAAAGGCAAATACGTAAAGAGCGCGACGCTGTGCTCGACGATGGGTCCGGGTGTGCAATTGGACGTCACGCCGTTTAACGCGAAGGCGATTGCGTAAAGCGAACGGGTGCAGAGGCCGGCATGAAGAATAAAGACGAAAAGAAAAAAGATCTCGAACAGCTGAAGAAGACGCTCGCGGACAACAAGAACATCTTCATCACCAACTACGAGAAGATGACCGTTAAGCAGGATTTCGAACTCCGTAAGGCCATTCGTGCTGTGGGCGGCAATTATCACGTTGTTAAAAACAATCTGGCGGACAAGGCATCGGAAGGGACCTCCGCTCATGAGGTTCTCGGCGCGCTGAAGGGTATGACTTCTCTGGCGTATACCGCGAAAGACCCGGTAGTCCTAGCCAAAGCGCTGCAGAAATACGCGAAGGAAAATTCACAGTTTACCTTCAAGGCCGGTATCGTGGAAGGCCGCGTCATCGATATCAAAGCGATCGGTGATTTGGCAAGCATGCCGCCCAAGGAAGGAATTTTCGCGAAATTGCTGTTCCTGATCAACGCCACGGCCACGCGCCTGGTGACGAGCATTAACGGCGTGGGCCGTAATCTGGCTGTCGTTCTGGACCAAGGAACGAAGGAAAACAAGTTTAAGCAGTAATGTTTTTGGCGGGAAATCCGCCGGCACTGAATTTATTGAGGAAGCGGAGTTTACGAACATGGCGGATATCAACGCAATTGCAGAACAGATCCAGGGTTTGACCCTGTTGGAAGCCTCGCAACTGGTTAAGTTGCTGGAAGAGAAATTGGGCGTGTCGGCAGCGGCCGCTTCGGTTGCCGTAGCGGCTCCTGGCGCCGGTGGTGGCGCGGCAGCGGCTGCTCCTGTAGAAGAGAAGACTGAGTTTTCGGTCATTCTTGCCTCGGCGGGTCCTAACAAGATCAACGTGATTAAAGCGGTTCGCGAAGTCACAAGTCTTGGCTTGAAAGAAGCCAAGGATCTGGTGGACGGCGCGCCCAAGCCGATTAAGGAAGGCGTCAACAAGGACGAGGCCGAAACCATCAGGAAAAAGTTCACCGACGCGGGCGCAACCGTAGAAGTGAAGTAGTTTCTGTTAGTTGCAGTACAGTTCCCGGGAAGAACCACAAGGAATTTGAAGGGGAGTCGAAGGTTCTGGCCGTGCCGGAATGGCGCGGCTGGGCCTTGCTGTGCTAAGATTTAATTGACGTCGAGCCAGATCGTTCCAGAAGCAAGAACCAGTCACTTTAACCCCTGCGGATCTCTTTCAGGTCAGCGGGGCTTTCGCATGCTTAGTTTTCAAATTTCCCCAATCACTCAGATACAGTGGCCGGAAGGCGCTGTTTCTCACTCAGGATCTACAGAAAGATTATCGTCATTCGTCGAGGATCTCAACAGTTTTTTTCCCGGCGCGCCAAGTTTTTTTACTTTCGCGCTAGCTTATGCGGGCCGATCGTTCGGTTGCCCGCTAATTTTCGCGGCCCGCTAGGCCGCGTCCCGTTTAGCTCAATTTGCTGAATGTCGTCTTTTGTCATTGGTTTCCTAAAAGGACAAGCGTAAGATGCCCAACGTGTCAAACGGATCTCTCCGCCAGAGAGTTGATTTTTCGAAGATCAAAACTTCCATACCGATTCCCAACCTCATTGAGGTGCAGAAGCGCTCGTACGAGCGTTTCCTGCAAATGGAGTTGTTGCCGAAAGAGCGTGAAGACGCTGGCTTACAGAGTGTCTTCAGTTCCGTATTCCCGATTTCCGATTTTCGCGGGCTGAGCCAACTCGAATTTGTCGATTATTCGATTGGCAACTGGGAGTGCAAGTGCGGAAACCTAAAGGGTCTCCATCACCTCCGTACCATTTGCCGCAATCCGAATTGCGGAGCCGAAATCCGCACCGATCCTTTCCATGCCGGCGATGTGCTGTGCCACAAATGCGGAACGTTTAACAAGAATATTGTCACTTTCTGCAACCGTTGCGGTGATCCCGTGGCGTTGCAACTGAAATACGATGTGCCGGAGTGTGAAGAGCGCGGCATGACTTATGCGGCGCCTCTCAAAGTGACGATTCGCTTGACCGTTTACGACAAGGATGCCGAGACCGGCGCCAAGACCGTTCGCGATATCAAGGAGCAGGAAGTCTTCTTCGGTGAAATTCCGCTGATGACCGAGAACGGCACGTTCATCATTAACGGCACCGAGCGAGTGATTGTTTCCCAGTTGCACCGCTCTCCCGGCGTGTTCTTTGAGCGCGTGCAAACGCAAGGCTATTTCCTCGGCAAGATCATTCCTTACCGCGGGAGTTGGGTCGAGTTCGAGTACGACAACAAGAACCTTCTTTACGTTCGAATCGACCGCAAGCGGAAATTTTACGGCACCGTATTTCTGCGCGCTCTAGGTCTAAAGACCGATTCCGATATCATCCGCGCGTTCTACAAGCTGAGCAACATCACGCTGAAGAACGGCAAAATCTTGTGGGGTGTGAACGAAAGCTTGATTGGCATGAAGCTTTCGCACGCTGTTTCGACAAAATCCGAGCAGATCGTCCCACAAGGCCGCAAGATCACTAATTCGGTTTATCGCGAAATTCAGAAAGCGAAGATCGAGCAAGTGGAAGTCGCCTCTAACGACCTGGAAGGCGCCTACGTGGCCGGCGACGTCATTGACATGTCGACGGGCGAAGTACTGGTCGAAGCAAACCACGAGCTCACTTCAACAACGCTCGGCAAGTTGGCCGAAGCAGGCATCACCAGCTTCGAAATCTTCTTCCCCGAACGCGACGAAGCAGGCAACGTGATTTCCGCGACTTTGCGGAAAGATGCCGTGAAGACGCAGAACGACGCGCTGCTCGAAATCTACCGCAAACTGCGCCCTGGCGATCCGCCCACGCTCGACACTGCCACGCAATTGTTCCAAGGCATGTTCTTCGACGCCCGCAAGTACGATTTTTCGCGCGTCGGCCGCATGAAATTCAACATCAAGCTGTACGACAAGGCGGATGCCGCTTCGCTCGACAAACGCACTCTTGATCAAAAAGATTTCATCGATACGATTTTGTATCTGCTGAAACTGCGCCGCGGTATTGGCGCGGTGGACGATATCGATCACTTGGGCAATCGCCGCGTTCGCGCGGTGGGCGAGTTGCTTGAGAACCAGTTCCGCATCGGTTTAGTGCGCATGGAACGGGCCATCAAAGAAAAGATGTCGGTGTACCAGGAAATGTCCACGGCGATGCCGCACGATCTGGTGAACGCGAAGCCCGTGATGGCGGCCATTCGCGAATTCTTCGGTTCGAGCCAGCTTTCGCAATTCATGGATCAAACCAACCCGCTGTCGGAGATTACGCATAAGCGCCGTCTCTCCGCTCTTGGGCCAGGTGGTTTGTCGCGAGAGCGCGCGGGATTCGAAGTGCGCGACGTGCATCCGACACACTACGGTCGAATTTGTCCCATTGAAACGCCGGAGGGTCCAAACATCGGTTTGATTTCGTCGCTTTCTTGTTTTGCGCGGATCAACGAATATGGCTTTATTGAAAGCCCTTATCGCCGCGTGCGCGAAGGCGCGCTGGTGGACGAAGTCAGGATTCTGAATCCGGGCGACACGGATTTCAAAGTCGGCGCCGTGGTACTGCGCGAAGCAGTCGACAAAGCAAATCAGTCGGTTGCGGGCAAAAAGCAGCAAGCTGAAATCGAAGCGCATTCCGATTACCTCTCTGCTTGGGAAGAAGACAAATATATTGTTGCCCAGGCGAACGTGGCGATTGATCAGAAGGGACGAATTGTTGAAGATCTGGTCAACGCCCGGCAGGCGGGCAACTTCGTTCTGAAGCATCGCGACGAAATTGAATACATGGACGTGAGTCCGAAACAGTTGGTATCGGTGGCGGCAAGTCTCATTCCGTTCCTTGAGAACGACGACGCGAACCGCGCGCTCATGGGTTCGAACATGCAGCGTCAAGCTGTGCCGTTGTTGCGGGCCGAAGCGCCTTTCGTGGGCACCGGCATGGAACGCGTGACAGCGCGCGATTCGGGCGCCGTGGTTATCTGTAAGCGCTCCGGCGTGGTGGATTCGGTTGATAGCGAACGCATCATTGTTCGCGTCGAAGGCGGCTCGCACGAAGGGCAGATGTCGCGCGAAGTCGGTGCCGATATTTACCAGCTCACGAAGTTCAAACGCTCGAATCAAAACACCTGCATTAGCCAGAAGCCGATTGTGGCTCAGGGCCAAAAGGTGAAGAAGGGCGATGTGCTGGCGGATGGTCCTTGTACCGAAGCAGGGGAGTTGGCGCTTGGCCGTAACGTGCTTGTGGCGTTCATGCCGTGGCGCGGTTACAACTTCGAAGATGCCATCGTAGTCAGCGAGAAGCTTGTCAAGGAAGACTATTACACCTCGATTCACATCGAAGAGTTCGAAATCGAGGCGCGCGACACCAAGCTGGGTCCAGAGGAAATTACCCGCGATATTCCAAACATCGCGGAATCGTTCCTAAAGAACCTCGATGAAAGCGGCATTATCCGTATCGGCGCGACCGTGAAGCCGGGCGATATTTTGGTGGGTAAGGTAACGCCGAAAGGCGAGACCCAGCTTACGCCGGAAGAGAAATTGTTACGCGCGATTTTCGGCGAAAAGGCCGGCGATGTGAAAGATGCGTCGCTGTATTGCCCGCCGGGTATTGAAGGCACTATTGTGGATTGCAAAGTGTTTTCACGCAAAGGCGCTGAACTGGACGAACGCTCGAAGCAGATTCTGACTTTGCAGGAAGAGCGGCTGCACCGCAATCTGGAAGATGAAAAGCGTATTCTGAGCGACGAGCGAGCCAAACGTTTAGAAGAACTCCTGCGCGGCAAAGAACTGCTGGCTGATCTTCACGACGAGAAGACCAACAAGAAACTGCTTTCGAAAGATACG
>PMSX01000025.1 GCA_003167495.1 Bryobacterales bacterium
TTGCGGTGTCCATGCTGCGCTTGCCGCCCGTCCGAGGTCCTTACCCCCAAAGACGTCCCTAACAACGCCGCTTCAATGTCGTGGACGGCTAGCGCATTCCCTGCCAGCACTGCGTCAATCCAGCCATGCCGAATCAGCCGCGAAAGGGGTTCCGCCCCCCCGGTATGCACCACCACCGGCCCCGCCACTGCGATAATCTTCTTTCCATCGCGCCGCACCTGCTGCATGATGGCCGCGGTCTGCCCAACCGCCGTCTCCACCTGCCGCTCCGACGAAATGTCGTTGCTCATGAACGCGAATCCCTGGCGGTCGCGCTCCTTGGCTTCGGGAATCACCCGAATGCCCTTCATGCCAACCACCACTTTGTCGCCGGCCTTTACGTCGCGCAGCCGCCGGCAAACGGCACTCCCCTCTCCCACCACAATCATCGCGTCCATGCGCTGATTTGCCGCTTCAATCCACTGGCTGCCCACGCGCACTTGCGTCCGCTGGTTGGTAGTCGAATAGAAATCCTCCGGCGCGCACCGGTCCTTCTCCGCTACACGCAATTCAGCCTCGCCCGAATCCACCGCCGCGCAGCCCAAACCAAGCAGTTGCGTCATCATCTTTTCCAAATCGTCTGCGTTGTGCGCTTCAATCTTCAACCGCAGCCGCGACGGATCGCTATTTGTCCGGCCAATGGAAAAGTGCTCCACTTCGAAGCGGCCGCCGAATTCGACGACCGTATCGAAGATGCGTTCCATGATGTGCGAATCAATCAGGTGCCCTTGCGCTTCCACCACTTCAGAAAAGGGCGCCGCCGTCTGAGCCGCTAGAGGCGTAGTCATAAGTTAGGCGTGCGTCAGAAACACCGGCAACCCCACCTTACTCGTGTAGGTGGGACGGTACCGCTCCGTATTGAACATTTTTTCAATGTCTACTTTCCGTGGACCAAGCTTCGGATCGGGAATCGGCACCAAGGCGAATTTGCCGTCCGCGATCGCCGTCATCAATCCAAAATTGCCCCCGGTGATCGCATCGTAAGCCATCGTGCCGAAGCTTGTAGCAACCAGATTGTCCAGAAAGTCCGGCGCGCCCGACCTTAGGTCGTAGGTCAAGTCACTCACCACCGTCTCCGCTTTTGTCTTCGCGATGATTTCGTCGCTGAACGCTTCCGCCACGCTGAACTTCTTGCGGTGTCCAAAAGCGTCCGGCTCGCCATACTCCTTAATCTCATAACCCTTCCAACGCGCGCCTTCCGAAAGGATCACCAGCGCATAGTTACTCGGATTGTTTTTCTTATCGGTCATGAGCAGGTCGATCATTTTGTTCAGATCGAACTCGTGCTCCGGAATGCCGCAGCGAATAGACGTTACGTAGGCGGTGTAGAGCGCCGTGTACCCCGCATCGCGTCCGAAGACGCGAAAGATGCCAACGCGTTCGTGCGATCCAACCGTCGTCCGCTGACGCTGAATGGCCTCCATTGCGCGCGAAACCGCCGTCGAAAAGCCAATACAGTATTCCGTATTGCGCACGTCGTTATCCATCGTCTTCGGAATACCCACCACCTTGAACCCTTTCGAGCTCAGCACGGCAGCGTAGCTCAGCGTGTCATCGCCGCCGATAGCAACCAGCGAATCCAGCCCCAGCTTTTCAAGATTGGCAAGTACCCGCGGCGTCATATCATACGGCGGCCCGCTCGGATAGTCGGCGTTGTTTACAAAATCGGGAAGCTTCTTCATCTTCGACGGGTTGGTCCGGCTCGTATGCAAAAACGTCCCGCCCGTCCGGTCGATGCGCCGCGTGTTCTCCCGTGTGAGCGGAAGCACGTACCTTTCCACGCTTTTCGGATCGTCGAAGTTGAGATCCGTCAAGCCCTTCCATCCCAAGCGAATGCCAGTTACATTGTGGCCGTCCGTTGTTGCCCGGTAAACCACGCCTTTGATGACGACATTTAGACCTGGCACATCTCCGCCGCCTGTCAAAATGCCTATATGCTCACCGCTCATGACTCTCCTGAGGTTTCAAATTGTTGTGAAAGAACTACACCCACCACGGAGCGGCGGGCTGCTCGCGAATGATAATTTCGTTCAGGAATTCCGCCGCTTTCGTCAGTCCTTCATCCGGCGACATCAAGGTATCTTCATGCTCAATCGAAAGCACGTAATCGTAGCCGTACATGCGCAGCGTCGAGATGAATTCCTTCCACCAGCCGTAAGCATGCCCGTAGCCGACCGAACGGAAAATCCACGCGCGGTTCTTCTCGTCCGTGTATTTCTTCGTGTCCAGCACCCCCGTCTTCGGCAAATTCGCGTCGTAAATTTGGGTATCCTTCCCATGCACATGGAAAATGCAATCGCCGAGCACACGGATTGCTTTGATCGGGTCGATGCCTTGCCAGAACATGTGGCTCGGATCGTAGTTGCAACCCACGCTGTCGCCCGCAATCGCCCGCAGCCGCAGCATCGTTTCCGGACTGTAAACCACAAAGCCAGGATGCATCTCAATCGCCACCTTCACGCCATGATCTTTGGCGAATTTACCTTGCGCCTCCCAGAACGGCGTGACTTTCTTTTCCCATTGCCAGTCGAGCACGTCCAAGTATTCCGGCGGCCATGGACACGTCACCCAGTTCGGATACTTCGCGGTATCGCTATCGCCCGGGCAGCCTGAAAAATCAATCACTACCGGCACGCCCAGTTTGGCTGCCAGTTCAATGGTTCGTTTACTGGTATCGGCATACGCTTTCGCCGTCGCGGCATCCGGATGCAGCGGATTGCCATGCGAACTCAGCGCGCTGATCGTAAAACCGTGATCGTCGAGTTTCTTTTTGAACTCTTTGAGTTCGCTTTCTTTGTCGAGCATCGACAGCTTGCAATGCGGGTCACCCGGATAATTGCCGGTGCCTAACTCAACTGTCGAGATATTCAGCTTCTTCAGTTTTTCAAAAACTTTTTCCAACGGAAATTGTGACAACAACGGGGTGAAACAGCCTACTCTCATGTGCGAAAGATTATCACAGGCATTCCAGGGAACGAGCTCCGCCGAAACCGAGCCAGGAGCGTAAGCGACTTAATTCGGCCGCTACTCCTCCCGCAGCACACTCATCGGATCCACGCCCATCGCCCTTCTCGCCGGAAACCAAGCCGCTGGGAAACCTACCGCCAGCAGCGTGACCACCGCAATCGCAATCGTGGCTGGATCGCTGGGGCCAATGCCGAATAAAAGCGTCGCCAGCACTTGCCGGACGGCTATGCATCCCGCCGCTCCCAGCGCCGCGCCCACGCAACACAGGGTAATCGCACGCCCAGTGACCATTCGAAACACGGCACTTGGCTGCGCACCCAACGCCAGCCGAATACCAATCTGCATCCGGCTGGCGCTCACTATATAAGACAGCACGCCATACAAACCAACCGCCGCCAGCAGCAGCGCCAACACCGCGAACGCCCCAAGCATCTCCATTTGAAAACGTTGCTTCGCCAAAGATTCACTCAACACCGCGTCCATCATCCGCGGGGTCGGAGCGGATTCCGGATTCACCGAGCGAATGATTTTGCTGATCGTGCCAGCCAAACTCGTGGGACTCCCTTTGGTCCGTACCACGAGGTTGCCTTCTGTAAGCAGAGGCTTCCACTGCTGCGTGTAGCACGCATATGCCAGTGGAAACGTTTTCCTTGTCACGCCGTCCTGCTTAACATCAGCCGCGATGCCAACAACGGTGAGCCACAACTCCTTCGGCGCAAAGCTATCGAACCAGATGCGCTGCCCGATCGGATTGGCGCCCGGCCAATAGATTCGCGCCATTTCCGCGCTGACAATCGCCACCGGTTGGCTGCTCTCCGAGTCCCCATCGGTAAAATCCCGTCCGCGCACCAGCGGAATTCGCAACGCTTGCAAATAGCCGGGACTGATCATCACGTAGTCCGCATCGGCACCTTCGGTCCGCTCTCGAGCGCCTTCAATAAAGAAATGCCCGTCGCCTGCTCCGTCAATCGGTAAACTCCTTGTAGTACCCGCTGCCACAACGCCCGGAACAGCGCGCACCCGCTGCAGAAGATCGCGATACTTAGGAACAAGACTGGCGTCGCCCTGTTGCGCGAACGAAGTATCCACGGTCAACACATGGTCCGCACGAAAGCCCGGATCAATCGACCGCAAATTCCAAAAGCTCCGTACAAGCAGTCCCGCGCCAGCCACCAAAACCACCGACAGGCACACTTCAGAAACCACCAGCGCAGCCTGCAAACGGGTCGATTGCTGGCTCGCGGTCGCTGATCGCGAGCTTGATTTAATCGCCTCGCTCAGGTTGGTCCCGCAGGCGCGCCATGCCGGAAGGATTCCAAACAAGAGCCCCGCTGCCGTAGAGACGGCCAGCGCAAACGCGATCACTCCGCCGTCGATTTGGATGTCGCCGGCGCGCGGCACCTCGGCCGGTAACACCGCCCGGATGAAGCTGGTCGACCACGTCGCCAGTAGCATGCCCAGCGCGCCGCCCGCTAGCGCCAACAACAAACTCTCGCTCAGCATTTGGCGAATCAGATGATGCCGTTCCGCGCCCAAAGCCGTGCGCACCGCGAGTTCCCGTGCCCGCGCCGAAATCCGCACCAACATCAGGTTCGCGACATTCACGCAGACAATCAGCAACAAGAAGCCCACCGCGCCGAACAGCATCAGCAGCGCCGGCCGCACTTCGCCAACCACATGTTGCAGCAGCGGCTCTACTGCTGCATCCTTCGATTGGAATGGCGACGGGTACTCTTTCTTGATGCGCCGTTCAATGGCGCTGATGTCTGCTTGCGCCTGTGCCCAAGTCGCGCCCGGCTTCAGCCTGCCCATCGCGCGCCAATTGTGTCCGGTGCGCACCGTTACTCCCGGATCGCCGAACGTGCCCATCGGCAGCCAGATCTCAGTCTTGTCGGGATAGTTGAAGGCTGGCGGCATGATCCCAACGACCACCGCTTGCAAGCCAGCGAGCCTGATCGAGCGTCCTACTACGGCAGGACTACTGCCAAAAGCGCGTTGCCATAGCCCATAGCCAATCACGGCCGTGTGCGCTGCGCCCTCCTTGTATTCGTCAGGCGTAAAGATCCTGCCCATTTTCGCTGAGTCGCCCAATATTTCAAAAAACTGGTCCGTCACCACAGCCGCGTTTGAGTTCTGTGGAATGTCTCCGCCACTCACCGTCGCCGGGCCATATTCATAAGCGGCCAAGCTTTCGAAACTGCGACTTTGCTTGCGCCAGTCAACAAAATTTCCAAAAGCCACCTGCGTTTCTTTGCCGGAATCGTTGACCTCCGCGAGCCAGGCAATGCGTTCGGGTTCGCGGTACGGCAGCGGGTTGAGCAGCACCGCCTTCACCACGCTGAAAAGCGAGGTGCCCGCGCCCACTCCCAACGCCACTGTCAATATCGATATGGCCGTAAGGCTGGGAACACCTAACAAGCTACGTATGCTTTGCTGGATTTCTTGGCGGAGCATGCTGAGGACTCTTGCAATTGCTCTGCCACGCTAGCTCGATACGAACATGGGATGATCAATCAGATCCCTGTCCGCTTGTGGGAATCCTAGTTCCCGAAAATGGTCTCGAAAATGGTATTGAATCTGCCCTAAACGTTCACTACCAGATCAGCCACCGCCAACGCGAAACCCGGCAACAACACCGATTCGAGGACATCCGCCCCTTGCAGGACGCGGATGCCCTTGCCGGTATGCACAAGCACCTCGCCGTTGGCATGATCCAACAGCCAGACTTCTTTGCTGCCACCCCGTAAATAGTCCCGTACCTTGCGTCGCGCGCCCATCGCCTTCTCGGACTCAGACAGAACTTCAGCCGCAATGTCCGGTGCAAAGGGAGCAGGAATCTTGCCGGGATCGATTTGTTTTAAACGCTCCGCTCCCAGGAAAATAGCAACGTCGGGTCTGCGAACGGTGTCATCGGAGATGCGGCAGTCGACCTCGCTTATCGACTTGCCAATCGGATTCGCTCTGAAATAGCTCCAGATCAAATGCCCGACGAGGTCACGAATTTCGGCACGTCTAATCGTTCCACTAGGCAAAGGAATCAATTCTCCGTCCACCAACTCGTAATCTTCAGTCTCGCAGTCTGCATCAGCGCGAACTCATGAACGGTCATCAGCGTTTTAGTGGCCATGCTTTGAACCCTTGTGGGGACGGAACTTTCTCCATCGTGGCGCAATTTCCAACTCAACCAATCCCAATCGAGTGCGCGACATAAAAGGTCATAGATCCGTGGAAACGAGCAGCTCAGGCTGAGCCGCGACCGCTAGGGAGTGCAACGCAAGCCCCTGTGCTCGCTCCACTTTTGTGTCGCACACGTCATCCGATCTACTACTCACAACGCAGCGTGCTCATCGGATCCACACGCAAAGCCCGCCGCGCGGGTATGTAGCAAGCGAGTAAAGCCGCAACCACGATCGCACCAGCTACCGCCGCGAAGGTCACCGGATCAGCGGAGCTAACCGAGAACAGCAGATTTTTCATCAATCGCGTCAGGCAAAAGGATGCGGTAACTCCCGCAAGAACTCCCGCGGCCGCGATCTTCGCTCCTTGCGCGATCACCATTCGCAGCACATCTCTAGACTGCGCGCCCAATGCCATGCGAATGCCAATTTCTCGGAAGCGCTGCGCGACAGAGTACGAGATCACCCCGTAAACACCAATGCCCGCCAACACCAGCGCAAGCGCGCTGAAGCTGCCCAGAACGATAAAAGTAATGCGGCGGGTCGAGACCGAGTCGCGGACATATTCTTCCATCGTCGCAATCGCAGACACCGGCTGATCTTTATCGATGGAAGCAATGGCGCTTCGAATCTCGGACGTTAGTACAGATGGTTCTGTCGCCGATTTCACGAGCAGCTTCATGGAACCCGTGACGTTCTGATGGAATGGAACGTATACTTCCAGACGAGAAGGATTCGCAAGTCCATAAAGTTTGGTGTCACCCACCACCCCCACGATGGTGAGCCATTTGGGCGCTTTCTTCTCGAATGAAAAGCGGCTCCCGATTGGATCGCGCCCCGAAAATAGCTGCTTGGCCACCGATGCGTTGATCATCGCCACGCGCGCGCCATTCTCACTGTCCTGATCTGTGAACGCTCGGCCCCGCAATAGCCGGACACCCATTGCCTCGACGTAGCCAGGACCTACAACGTGAACATCAGGATGAGGATAGCTTCCTGGTTTTGGGAGGTCCATGCCCTCAACCGTGATATCAGTCCGCGAATGGTCGCCCGTCAGTGGCACTCCCGTTCCCACTGCTGCTGCCTGAACACCGGGTAACTGGCGCACGCTTGCGAGTACCCGGTCCCAGAAATTCAGAATCGCCGGATCTTTGTCATACTGTGCCGTCCGCAAATCGATTTCCATCGTAAGAACATGCTCGGTTCGAATCCCGCCATCGACGGATAGCAGGCGGAAAAGACTCTTCATCATGAGTCCCGCGCCAACCAGCAGAACTAGCGCCAGGGAAACTTCCGTCACTGCGAGAATCCCACGCCAGCGGCCGTGCGAAGTGCCTGCGCTTGTAGTCCTTCCTCCATCTTTCAGCTCCAGCTGAAGATCTGTCTTTGTAGAGTGCAGCGCGGGTGCCAGTCCAAAGATGAATGCGGCCAAAGCCACCACGCCGGCCGTGAATAGAAGGGCGGGACCGCTCAGATCGACGTGCGCGCCCGCCAGCATGCTGTCGGGAATCAGCCCTACCAGGCCACGAATCGCTGCGAAGGCAAGCGCCAAACCCGCGAGACCTCCGAGCGACGTCAGAATGAGACTCTCCGCTAGCATTTGCGCGATGATGCGGCCTCCGCCGGCACCGATAGCGATGCGCAGTGCAATTTCCTTGCTGCGTCCGGCGCCACGCATCAGAAAGAGATTAGCAACATTGGCGCACGCGATCAGCAGCACAAATGTGACGGCGGTAAAAAGGACAATCACTGCGGGTCGTATATCGCTTACAAATACGTCGTGAATGGGCTGCAGAGCCACGCCGAATTGGTCATTGCTGCCCGGATAGGCCTTCGCCAGGCGGTCTGCAATGCTTCGCATCGCCGCTTGTGCGCGCTCGAAACTGACCTGCGGTGCTAATCGTCCTAGCACCACCATATCGCCGCGGTCACCGCGCTCATTCGACGAGGAATTGTTGGTAACCCAAACGCCAATCGGCTCCAGCAAGTCTGTCTTCTCGGTCCACCGGAAATCTGCCGGCAGTACACCTATAATGCTGAAGCTGCGGCCGTCCAAAGCGATCGTTTGGCCGATAACGTTGCGATCACCGCCAAAATGAGATTGCCAAAGCCCATAGCTCAGCATCACCACCGCCGCGGTACCCGCCTTTTCCTCGGAAAGGTCGAAATCGCGCCCCAAAACAGGATGCAAACCCAGCATCGAAAGAAAATTCGTAGAAACGGCCTGTCCACTAACGTTTTCCGGCTGATTGATACCGGAGAGATTAAATCCTACGCTATTCACCGCAGCCATCTCCGAAAAAACGCCGTTCTGCGTTCGCCAATCCAGAAAGTTGGGGTAAGAGACACTCACCAAACCCACCCTTGGTGTCGTTTCGTGGAGGACGACCAGGCGCGCCGCATCCTTGTACGGGAGCGGGCGAAGCAAGATGCCATAAAGAACCGAGAAAATCGCCGTGTTTGCGCCAATGCCCAAGGCAAGCGTGAGCAACGCAATGGCCGTGAACCCAGGCGATTTACGCAGCACCCGCAATCCATAGCGAACATCCTGCATTCCGGTCTCCAGTAACCGTACTCCCCATGCATCGCGGCATTCGTCCTTCACCTGATCGAGGCCGCCAAACGCCATCTTGACTCGCCGCCGCGCTTCCGCATCAGTCAGACCCGCCTTCAAGTATTTGTCAAGTTCCTGCTCGCTATGAAAGCGCAGCTCATCGTCTAATTCCCCCTCGGCAACGTTGCGTTGAAACAGCGCGCGAATACGAAACAAAAAATCGTTGAGCATGGCGTAGATCCTAAGCTGTCCCAAGCACCAGCGCCATGGCCTCTGCGAGCTTGTTCCAACTGTCCGTCTCTAATTCAAGCTGCCGGCGCCCGGTTTTAGTGAGCTCATAATACTTAGCGCGCCGGTTATTCTCCGATGTGCCCCAGTGCGCTTTGATCCAGCCCCGGCGCTCCAACCGGTGTAGCGCCGGATACAGTGAACCTTGCTGAATCTGCAGCCGGTCACCCGAGGCTTGTTGAACGCGCTCGGAAATACCCCAGCCATGCTGCGGTCCGAGAACGAGGGTACGCAGAATCAAAAGATCCACCGTCCCTTGTGGCATATCTATACGTTGCTCTGGCATGTTGCGGGTCCCCTTGTACTTCTACAAAGGATTCTACACCAGTTCTTGTAGAAGTGCAACGGGAACCTGTTCCAACGCGCCGGCTATCGCGGCATTCCTTCTACCAATCCGTCGCCCGGTAATCCTTCAAGAACTGTCCCCAAACATGCTTGCCCCTATTGATCCCGCTAATAATCGGATCGAGAATCCGCGCTGCTCCGTCCACAACATCCAGCGGCGGATGAAAACGCTGCTCCTTCGTCTTGCGCGCCGCAATAGGGGCCGGATCCTCATCCGTCACCCATCCTGTATCCACGCTGTTCATGTGAATGCCATCGCCAAAATAATCGGTCGCCGCCGTCCGTGTCATCATGTTCAGCGCTGCCTTGGCCATATTGGTGTGCGGATGCCGAGTGGTCTTGAAGTGCCGGTAGAACTGGCCTTCCACGGCCGACACATTGACAATGTGTTTATCGCGCTCCGGCGTCCGCACCATCAACGGCTTCAGCCGCGCATTCAAAATGAACGGCGCCACCGCATTGATCAAATGCACCTCCAGCAATTCCACCGGCGAGACCTCCGCCATCAGCAACCGCCACGAGTTTCGCCCACGCAAGTCCACCTGCTGCAAATCCTGATCAAGCCGGCCCTCGGGGAACAAATGCTTTTGCCCAATCAGTTCCTCGGGTAACAACGCCACTTGCGAAAGTTCGGCCGCACGTGTTAGCCCGTTCAATTCCGCGATGCTCGCCCGGCTGGAGGGCACAACGCCATTGCGGGCTCCCGTAAAACTGCCCAGCAACCTAAGCGCACTCTCTGGTGCTTCGTCGAGCGCCACCCGTTCGCCCTCCATCATGTGCTTATAAAACTCAGGCGGCCGCCGCACCGTCTGGCAGGCATTATTGATGATGAAATCGAGCCGCGTTCGTTTCGCGAGCAACTCCTGGCAAAGTGCCTCCACACTCGGCGTATGCCGCATATCGAGTCCGAAGATCTCCAGACGATGTCCCCACTGCCCGAAATCGCGCTCCTGTGCATAGCGCTTCGCGGCGTCGCGCGGAAAACGCGTAGTCACTATCAGTTGTGCGCCCGCGCGCAGCAATTTCAACCCAGCTTGATATCCGATCTTTACGCGTCCACCGGTGAGCAGCGCCACGCGACCCGTCAGGTCAGCCAGTTCCGTGCGCTTCGCGAAGTTGAATTCAGCGCATTGGGGGCACAATTGGTCATAGAAATGGTGGATGACGGCGTATTTCCGTTTGCAGACATAGCAATGCTGCGGCTCGATCGATTCCTCACACCCGGGCACCGCTTCGTCGTCCTCGGGCCGCACGTCGCACGGGTCAAACCCTTCCGGCGCGAAGACATTCGGCGTGGTGAACACCGGTTTCCGCCGCAGCATGCGAATCCCCGTCTCATGCAGTACAGTGTCCGCCCGTTGCATCTGCGCCAGACTCCGCGCCCGTTCCGCAGCGCGCTGCCTCCGGCGCCTGGCAGCGGAATCAGGGTTGTACATCTGCGCCACGGCCCGGTGCAGCCGCTCTCTATCTTCCACCGGTAGCTGTTCCAGCGAGCCTCTCTCGGCATCGATCCATTCAAGCAGCTCAACCGCTTGGCGCACACGCTCCAAAAGCGCGAGGTCGCGTTCTTCAGGATGTAGTGGCGTGTCTGTCATTCTTGTCGCGTAAGCGCATAGGCACGCGCCACGCTTCATTATCGCTTGGCCCGCTCGCTAAGCTAGCAAAACCACTGAAAAAGCAATGTCCGCGATTTCTCTGTTGTTCCCCTTGTACTTCGACAAAAACGCGGGTACAATCGTATTGTCGAAGCAGTAGGGGAACATAGAAGGAGCAACTCGTGCTTCGTGACTTGCTATTTCGCTTTCGGGCCACCTTTCAGAGGCGCTCCGTCGAGGACGAACTCGATAACGAGTTGCAATTCCACTTTGAGCGCGAGGTCGAAAAACTTATCTGCTCGGGCTTCGCTCGGCCAGAAGCCTTGCGGCGCGCCCGGCTCGCCTTCGGTGGAACGGAACAGGTGAAGGAGGAGTGCCGCCAGGCGCGTGGCGTTTCAGGGCTCGAGACAACCCTGCAAGATCTTCGCTACGCAGCGCGCGGAATGCGCCGCAGCCCCGCTTTCACGATCGCCGCTCTGCTTACTCTGGATTTGGCACCGGGGCGATCGCTACCGTATTCACTCTCGCCAATACTCTCTTCTTCCGCCAGCTTCCGGTAAACAGACCTGATCGAGTTGTCGTCGTTCAGGCGACCCGGCGTCACGGCCGGCGCGCCGGTTGGGTCGCCTATCCAGACTACTTTCATTTTCGCAACCATACCGAAACGCTAGAAGGTCTGGCCGCACACTATTCCACCGCGCCTCTCTTCGCCACTGTCAACAATCACTCCATGGAGGTGAACGGCGCAGTGGTGTCGGCGAACTTCTTCCCCTTACTCGGCCTGAGACCAAGGCTTGGCCGTTTCTTCCGTCAGGATGAGGACAGCGTACCCGATCGGGATCGCGTCGCCGTGATCAGTGACGAGCTTTGGCGCAATTGGTTTGCTTCATCGCCTGATGCGCTGGGCGCAACCGTGAAGATCAATGGAACCGCGTTCCTCGTAATCGGCGTCGTCCCTCCAACGTTCCGAGGCGTTACCATCCAACCTTCCGAGATCTACATCCCCACCATGATGGCGCGGGCTGGATATCACTGGTGCCAAGACGCCTTCGCGAGCGACTGCACCGTTTTTGACATGATCGGCAGGCTGCGCGACGGGTACACTGTGGGGCAAGCACACGCCGAGATGGCGAATCTCGTCCCGCAATCCTGGCACACCGCGAAGGAAGGCGAGAATACAGGCATTACCGTCTTTCCTGCAAGAGGAGTTCTGTATCCCGACCTGGGTCGCGGCGCTAACGTTCGATTCATAACGCTGCTAGCTTGCGTGGCGGGACTTCTACTGCTGGTTTGTTGTGTGAATCTGGCTGGTCTGCTGATCGCCCGGAACAGCGCCCGCACCCGCGAATTCGCAATCCGCACTTCTCTCGGTGCCGGAAGCATGCGATTGATAAGGCAGTTGATCACCGAGTCGCTTCTATTGGCAATCGGCGGCGGCGTGCTGGGTCTGCTGCTTTCCCTGCTCCTAACCAGCGTGCTTAACAGTGCTTTTTATTCGTCGGACCTGGAAGGGCATCCCCTTTATTACAATTTCAATCCCGAGCCGCGTGTTCTCCTCGCTGTCATCGCTGTATCAATCGCGGCGGGCTTTCTTGCTAGCATCCTTCCCGCACTCAGATCCGTTCGCAACGATGCAGCGGAGAACCTGAAACAACAAAGCTCGGCGGTGACCACTGGACTGCGGTTAGGACGGTGGCTGGCCGGCGCACAGACGGGAGTTGCAGTCGCGCTTGCCGCCCTCGCAGGCCTGTTTGCCACTAGCGCCCACACCATGATCGCGGGAGTCAACTTCGAGGCGTCACACGTGGCGCTCATGCGCTTGCGCCCGAACTTGGTCCAATACTCGCCTAAGGAAGCCCAGCGATTCCTGCACAACGCGATCGCGCGGCTGGAAACACTGCCCGGGGTCGAGTCTGTCAGCATGGTCAGCACCGGCGCACCTCTGGTGGGGTGGTCGGCGCAGGTATCATTGCGCCCATCGGCGGATCTTCAGGAGATCGAGTGTGGACACATCGAAGTCGGCCCGCGCTATTTTGAGACACTGCAGACTCCCGTGCTGCGCGGCCGTGAGTTCAATTCGCACGACGATAGCCATTCTCTTCCCGTAGCCATCGTCAGTGAAGCTTTGGCACACCGCCTCTGGCCGGACAGTGCCGCGATTGGCGCAAATTTGTTCGTGAACCACATGCCCCGCCAAGTCGTCGGAATCGTCAAGGACATTCCGCTCCAAAACCGCGCTCAACCTACCGAGCCTTACGTGTATACGCCCTCTTGGCAGAACGCCGCACAAGTGGACGCGCGTCTGCTGATGCGCGTCAAAAGCGATCCGGCGGCCCTGCTTCCGTTGCTCGTGCGCGAAGTGAATCCCGTCGACCCTAACGTGCCAATTGCCGAAACCATCACGCTTCCTATACAGATAGCGGGAGCTGGTAACATCAGTGAACTTCGCATCACCGCCGGCTTTGTCTCCTACGCCGCGCTATTGGCCGTCCTGCTGAGCGCGATCGGCCTCTATGGCGTAATGGCTTTCTCGGTGTCCCGTCGTAAGAAAGAGATCGGTATTCGCCTAGCCGTAGGAGCTAAACCAGCGGAGGTGCTTCTCATGGTGATCCGCGAGGGGATGGCCGTCATTTTCACCGGTGTTGCCATCGGCATCGTTCTCGCCCTCGTCGCTGCCCGACTTCTCTGGCATCTCCTCTACGGATCAGGCGCCGGTGACGCTAGCCTCTATGCGGCCGCGGCGGCGGTACTCGCCTGTATCGGTCTGCTTGCTTGCTGGGTTCCGGCGCGTCGCGCTGCTTCCATTGAACCGCTAATCGCCCTCAGAGAAGAGTGACCGAAAATCCCCACGTGCAACGTATTGCGTCTAACCGAGCCGCGACCCGTAAGGGAGCATAGATATGTCGCGTACCCGGCCACCCCTTGATAAAGTAGGAAACTTGTGATCCTCGAAGTCGCCGACATCCGCATCCACCCAGGCCGCCAAGCCGAGTTCGACCAAGCCATCCTACGCGGTCTCGAACAAATCATCTCCAAAGTCCCCGGCTTGATAAGTTGGAAAGTCAATAAGGGCATCGAATCCACGAACCGCTACCTGCTCATGATTGAGTGGGAAACACTCGAACACCACACCGTGAATTTCCGCCAATCGCCGGCCTTTCAGGAATGGCGCGCCATCGTTGGCCCCTTCTTCGCCGAACCACCCGTCGTTGAGCACTTCCAAGGGCTTGGCTAAGAAAATTCGCTACGCTCGCGACCGCCCGCCTTGGCCTGCGACTTCCCATATTTCGAGCCTCGACCAAGCAAAGGTGGGGACTGCCACAGCGCCCGGAGTCGGCCAGATACGAAGCCCTATACCCAACCATCGCGTGCTGGCTGTCCCCATTTTTGCGTTGCTCACCGCCTCATCGCCCAATGGCCGAAAGTCACAGCCCTCGTCAATCGGGCACCGCCGGAGTGCGCGTGAACTACTGGAACGCCTTGTTCGGATACGGCGGCGCCTGAGGAACCGGATTCGGATGCTCCGCTACCAGCTTCGACAAATACTCCATCGCCGCCGCGAGTTGCGCGTCGCTGCCCTCGAATGTCGCGTGCGGCAGATTATCCACAACAATATCCGGATCAACGCCGTGACCCTCAATTAGCCATTTCCCTTCGGGCCCATAAACCCCCGTTTCCGCCGCCGACGCAATTCCACGGTCGGCCAAAAAGTTGCTGAAAGAGAGCCAAATCTCACCGCCCCATGTGCGCGTGCCTATCAGCTTTCCAAGCCCCAGCCGTCGAAAACCTTCAGAGAATGCTTCGCCGTCCGATGCCGTAATCTCATCGCACAGCACAATCACCGGCCCGCGAAACGCGCCTTGCATGTTCCAGTACGGCAAGCCTTGCCGTCCTTGCCAGTACATCCAAGGCTTTCGCAGCAGCTTTCCTAACAGCCAGCTGTCGATATTCCCTCCCCAGTTGTGCCTCACATCCACGATCAATGCGTCCCGGTCATAAATCGGCGTGTATTCTTCCTCCCACTGCCGAATATCGTCTGAGCCCATGGCCCGCAGATGGATATACCCGAAGCGGCCCTTGCTTTGACTTTCTACCAACTTCCGCCGCGTGTATTCCCATTCCGAATAACGCAAATCGGTATCTTCGCGCATCGAAATCGGTTTGACAACAGCGTCGTGCGAGTCAGTGCTCGCCTTGTGGTGATAACTCACAAGCACCTGCTTGCCCGCTTTGTCGCGCAGTAAATCGTTCGGATGCGTAACCGATAAAACGTCAATTCCATTGAGTGCCGTAATAACATCGCCGTCTGTAAGCTCGGCGCCTGGGCGCAGCAGCGGAGAAAGCTTGTCGGGCCGATCGGGATCTGTTCGGTAGATGTGCTCAACGCGGTATCCGCCGGCGCCCTTATCTTTCACCAGCAGCGCTCCGAGCGAGGCCACCTGAACCTCATCGGGGCCTTTGCGCAAGTCGCCGCCTACCACGAACGTATGCAGCGCCGATAGTTCACTTACCATGTCCGAAATCAAGTCGCTCAATTCAGCCCTGTCCCGCACACGATCAATCAATTCCAGATACTTATCGCGCATCGTTGGCCATTTCACCTGGTGCATGCCGCGGTCATAAAAATAATCACGTTCAAGCCGCCAGGCATCTAGATACGCCTCGCGGAACTCCTGCTGCGGGATCACCGAGAAATTCCAAGGCTTCAGATCAACCTGCCCATCGGGCAGCGTTTTGGGACCCTTGATTGCATCCGCGGTAACGCCCCCATCCAACACATACAGGTCGTCGTTTTTGTGGATCATCATCTTCTTGCCGTCGGCCGATACCTCGAAGGTCTTAATACCATCGATAATCGTCTCGGGTTTGTCGCCCTTGTTCGCAATCGCCACGCATTGCAATTCATTCTTTTCCTGATTCGACGCGTCGTGATCGATCCAGCACAATCGTTCGCCCACTGCCTGCAACTCGCCATAATTTCCCGGCGGAATCGGTATTTCCACCAAACGCGTCTGGATACCATCCAGGTCGATCTCTACTTTTTCAGGTTTTTTTGTCTCGGCAGTTTTGTCGGGTACCCTATCGGACTTGGGCTTCTCCTCTGCCTTAGCGTCCGCTGCTTTCTCGGGAGTCTTTGCGGGATGGAGTTCGTCGCTAGGCTCAAAGGGCGAAATCAAATCTTTCTTCAACGCCAATGCATAGATCTTGTTCGCTCGGTCGAAATACGGATCGGGAAGCCGCGAACCCCACGGACTGGTCACGGTTGATTTCAGCGCCCGGTCGGAGATGAAATAAATCCATTTACCATCCGCGCTCCATGTTGCCGACCCGCTGTTATAACGATCGGTCGTGAGCGGCGTAGCTGTTCCCGTTTCCACGTTGTAAAGAAAAATTCGCTGAAACCTGTTATTGGCCGTGTCCGCATAGGTGATCCAGCGGCTGTCGCTCGCCCAGCGCACGTCCACAAAAGCCACATTGTGGTTGTCGCCATTCGCGGATGTTGCAATCTTCTTGTTCGTTCTTGCGGCCATGTTGTACAACCAGAGCTGTTGATTCTTATCCTGGTGAGCCAGCCACTTACCATCGGGCGAAGGGATCGCCTCCCAGCGAAGCACATCCGCGCCCTTAGTAAGTTGCGTGCCCGGGCCTTTGCCGTTCGCCGGATACAACCACACTTCCGTTTCGCCCGTTTCGGTCGAAAGCGCGACCACAGACTTGCCGTCCTGCATCATGCGCGCTTCTCGAAACCGGCCCAGAGCTCTTTCGCTTACGTCCACAAATCGCCCTTGCTTCGCCGGAGCCACAAAGACTCTCCCGCGCGCCGTCAACACAATGCTGTTGCCGTCCGGCGAAAGATGCACCGAAGATAGATACTCAATCGGATTCTTGATCCAGTGCTCGCGCAGGCTATCAAAATCGGAAGGCAGTTCAACGGGAATTGGCCGGTCCTGTTCTGAGGCAACATCATACAGACGGAGATCCGCGCCTACTTGATAAACGATCTTCCCCTCCGCCAGTGACGCCGACTTGATATCGAAGCCTTGCTGTTTCGTCACCTGTCGCACGTCTTTGCCGTCTTCGTCCATCGACCACAGGTTCATAATGCCGTCTCGATCCGACAAAAAGTAGATTCGATTCTTCCACCACATTGGGTCTTTGCTCGTCCCCGTGTAATCGCCCGTCAGAGGAACCGCTTCGCTCCCAGCCGTGTACTTCCAGATGTTCTCTGCACTCCCGCCCTTATAGCGTTTGGTAAAGCTGGGCTGACGGTCCAACCGCGCAAAGAATAACGTGCGGCCGCTCGGTTCATAGCAACCTTGCGCTGCCTGGTTCAGCGGCACTTGTTGAATCTGATTGCCGCTATCGATGGTCGCAAGTCGAGCGTCCGGCAATCCCGTGAACGATCGGCTGGAATAAAGAATTTTTCCGTCGGGAGTCCACCCTGACAAATGCTCCACGCCCCCGCCTTCAAAAGTGCGTCGCGTTGGAATCCCGCCAGTCGCCGGCATCGTATAGATTTCCGACGGCCCTTCGTAACCGGCAATGTACGCAATAGTCGCTCCGTCCGGTGAAAACGCCGGCTCAGTCTCATATGCCGGATGCGTGGTGAGTCGGCGCGCCAATCCACCGTTGACGCCGACAAGCCAGAGGTCACCCTCCGACGTAAAAGCGATTGTGTCTCCGTGAATGGTCGGCGAACTGTACCATCCTTTATTGTTCTGCTGAGCGAACGAGAGCGTCGCGAGTACGGCCAATACAAATAGGCTCCGAATCATATTGCTCCAGGTTAGCCAAATGCGAGTGATCCGTAAACGGGCTATCGCAATTTCCAAGCGAGCCAACCGGCCGCAATCAGAAATCCACCCAGAGCTTTGTACTCCTCGTTGCGCCGGTAAAGCGCCCACGAAAAAGCATCGCGCTCACCCAACGCCCATTTCGCCACCGGCAAAAACCGGTCAATCCGCGCGGCGTAATCCGCATACCCGGGAAAAATCGCCCGCAAATGTTGCTCTTCCAATTCAATCGCCGGCAGGTACACCAGCATAAACACCGCCACAAACAGCACCGCCAGCCGAACCTCCCGCGCCGCCACCACCAACCCCGCCGCCGTTGTCAAAGTTCCCAAATACAGCGGATTGCGCACATAGGCGAACGGCCCCGACGTCGCCAACTTCTGATTTTTCGCCAAGTGCCCCGCCGCCCAACCGCGCAACATCAGTCCCAGCAGCGAAATCGGCAGCCCCGCCTCCATTGAAAAAATCGACGGTTTTGACAGCCACGCAAAAGCAATCAAGAGAAGAAAGCCCGCAGGCACGCGCAACCTCTGTGCAAAGTCGGCGTAGCGTTTTGGAAACATCACGCTGAAACACGCGCCATACGAATCGAATGCAGCAACGCCTCTTTCACCCGCTCGACGCCGACGGCTCGCATGCTTCGGTCAATCTCATCCAAACGCTTATAGCTCGTAACCGCCTCCACATCCCGCAACACCACCAGCTTGCTGTGAAACGGGCCATTTCTCCCGGGATCGGTCGGCCCAAAAATCGCCACCCCCGGCTTGCCCAACGCTGCCGCCAAATGCATCGGCCCACTATCCACTCCAATAATCGCCGTCGCGCGCCGCGTTCCGTCAATCAGTCCCGGCAACCCCGATTCATGAATTTTCAACTCCGGCATTTCTGCGAGCTTTTCACGAAAACCCGGAGGCACATTCACCACCAGCGGCAGCCCCTCAGCCTTAAGTCCCTGCGCCAGCAGTCGGTAATTCTCGAGCGGCCACTGCTTGCTCGCCCACCCTGCAAATGGACTCGCAAAAACAAAATCACCGCTTGGCAAATCCCCTTCCGGCTTCCCAATCGGAATCCACGCTTGATCTGTCAACTGAGTCGCACCCGCGGCGGCCGCCAGTTGGAGGTTTGTCTCAACACAGTGTGGCCCTTTTGTATTGACCCGCTGCGTATAGAACATCGCCGCTAGCGGTTCACGCGCCTGCGAACTATACAATCCAAAGAACTGCTGCGGTCTGGTGGCCCGCCCCACCAGCGCCGATTGAATCAACCCTTGGAAGTCAATAGCAATGCTTGGCCGAATCGGCCGAAGCGTCCGCCACGCTTCACGCAAAGCGCCTTTGCCCCGTCGCTCAAACGGCACAACTCGATCGATCTGCGGATTCCCCTTCAGCATCTGCACCCATCTGCGCGACACCACCCACGTGATGTGGTGTTTCGGAAAGGACAGCCGTAAGCTGGCCACGGCTGGAAGCGCGTGAATAATATCGCCCATCGCGCCCAGCCGCACCACTAGAATCGAACGAGTCTCACTCATCGCGCGCGTTGGCGTTCCTTTACGTGTTCAATGAAAGCCGCCGAGCGTTCTCGCTCACCCGCATCGTCCCTAACCATCTCCAACTTCGGCAGCGCGTCCGCCTTAGCCACCACCACCAATTGCACGCTCTTTAGCGCCGCCACTAAGATCGCCCGCGCTTCTACCGGCAGCAAACAATGACTCCCAGGCTCGACCACCGCCAAAATAGATTTCCCAACCCCGGTCAGCGCCGCCAATCGCTCGGCATGCTTAAGCGTTAACGGATCAAACGTTCCCGCAACCGCCAGCCAGCACGCATCGCCCAATCGCGCTGCCAACCGTTCGAGTGGCACAATCTTATCCCGCGTATCCAAACACCATTCCTACTTTCTTTTGATTCCAACGAGTCCATGAGCCGCTTCCACTACCTGGCTCGCCGTCACCCCCGTCATACAACGATGGTCAATCGGACATTCACGCAACAGGCACGGACTGCAATCCACTGCATGCCGAACTATCCGGCTCAAGTCCCCTGTCGGACCGGTGGCTTCATCGTCCGTGGCGCCAAATACCACCACCGTCGGCACTCCCAACGCCGACGCTACGTGCATCGCACCCGAGTCATTCGTCAAGAATAACTCGCACGCCGCCGCCATCTCGACGAATTCGTCCAGCCGCGTCATACCCGCAAAGTTGTGACAGGCAACGCCGGCACGCCCTATCTCTTGGCAGACCGTTTCGCAGATGCTCGTTTCTTCCTTCGAACCAAACACCGCCGCTTGCGCACCTCGTTCGCGCGCAATCGCCGACGCCGCTTCCGCGAACCGTTCCGGTAGCCAGCGTTTGGCGCTTCCGTAAGCCGCGCCGGGACTCACTCCCACCACCACGCCATGGATGCCGGCGTTGCGCAGGCGTGCACGCCCACGATCCGCCGCGTCGGTCCTCCCGCTCAGCCGAATGGCCGCATTCTTCTCATACCCCGGAATCAGCTTCGCTCGCTTCAACAGCTCCAGATAGTAGAAGCGCTGGTGACGCGGAATCTCTCCAGCGCCTGGCAGCGGAATCGGATGCGTAAGCAGCCAACCACGTGCGTCGCGGTCATAGCCAATGCGGATCGGTATCCCTGCCCAGCGCGCCATCGCCGCCGCTTCGAACGCATTTTGCAACAGCAGCGCGCAGTCGAATTTGCGCGCCCGCAGTTCCACCCCTATCCGCCGTTTATCGTTTAGCCCTCGCCAACCGCGCGCTGCTTCGTACGGAATCACCTCATCGCAAAATGCCTCGCGCCCGTACAAACCCGCCACCCAAGGCCGCGCCAGAATGGAAATGCGCGCTAGCGGATTGTGCTCACGCAACGCCTGCAGCGCCGGTACCGACATTACCGCATCGCCCACCCAGTTCGTCGCCCGCACCAAAATTCGCCGAAATCGGTTTTCCATCCCTCGCAGTTTCAGAATACTGCGCGAGCCCGCAAATTTCCGACTCTGACCAGTCACCGACACCGAGACGGGAGCGCGAGCGACCCCAAAACCACCCACGGTCACGGCCCGTCCAATCCAGCCCCGCCCGCGCCGGTCTTCTCCGCTCTCATCTCCCAGCCGTGCCGTTAGGCAAGGCTAGGCTTCTTCCAGCCCCGCCGGAGGCTGGGCTGTATTCTATATTCTTGTTTCCCCTCCGCTTCGAAATCCAAACCACCTGCCCCCACACCGGTGCCCGCGCCGGCCTACTCCGCACTGCCCACGGCATCATCGAAACCCCGGTCTTCATGCCCGTTGGCACTCAAGGCACCGTCAAAGGTCTTTCTCCCCGCGATCTCATCAATGACCTCGATGCCAAAATCATCCTCGCCAACACCTACCATCTTTTCCTCCGCCCCGGCCACGAACGCATTGAACGCATGGGCGGACTCCACAAGTTCATGTCCTGGCCCCGCGCCATTCTTACCGATTCCGGCGGTTTCCAGGTCTTCAGCCTCGATACCCTCCGCAAAGTCTCCGAAGAAGGCGTCCTCTTCCGCTCGCATCTCAATGGCGACCCGCACATGTTCACTCCCGAAAGCACCGTCGACGTCCAACTCGCCCTCGGCAGCGACATCATGATGGTCCTCGACGAATGCCTCGCCTATCCCGCCACCCACCAAGCCGCGCGCGAATCCATGCAACGAACCATTCGCTGGGCTCAAAAAGGCTACGCCCATTACCTGCGCCGCGAAAAAGGCCTCCACTGCGCACTCTTCCCCATCGTGCAAGGCTCCATGTACACCGATTTGCGTCAAGCCTGCGTCGAATCTCTGCTTGAACTGAATGCCCCCGGTTATGCCATCGGTGGTCTCTCAGTCGGCGAGCCGCGCGATCTCAGCCAGCAGATGACTGCCGTCGCCGCCCCGCTTCTACCTAAAGATAAGCCCCGCTACGTAATGGGCGTTGGCATGCCGGAAGAGCTGCCCCAATATGTCGCGCAGGGCGTAGACATGATGGATTGCGTACTGCCTAGCAGAAACGCCCGGAATGGCTACCTTTTCACGTCGCAAGGCAAAGTCGTCATCAAACACGCCAAGTATCTCGAAGATGAAAGCGCCCTCGACCCCGCCTGTCCCTGTTATACCTGCCGCACCTTCACCAAAGCCTATCTTCGCCACCTGTTTCAGGCCAGCGAAATCCTCTTTTCTTCTCTGGCTACCCTGCACAACATCCATTACTTTCTCGACATCATGCGCCAGATCCGGCAGTCCATCGTACAGGGCCACTTTCCAAATTGGTTACAACACTTTCAGGCCGATCAAGCTGTCGAACACGAAGCCTGAATCCACCCGGAACCGTTTAAGTTCAATAGGATGCTGGCAACGCCGTTTGTACCGCTTGCAATTTCGCCTTTTTCCTCAGCACCGCCGCCGAAATCAGCGTGATCACCAGCCCAACCGGAAACGGCTCGAGAAACGTCATCGCCGCGTTGAAAAACGGGTTTTCGTACAGCTCCTTATATTTTTTCATTTGCTGAATTTGCTCCTGGACGGCGGCAGCACTCGCGCCCGACGCCCTAAGCTTCTCCACCACATAAGCGCCGTATTTGTCCATGAAACCGTGCAGAACGGTGAAGTAGAGAACTTCCCACGTCACGACATAGCAGATACACGTAATCAGGGTAATCGAGATCCCGACGGCGAACGCTTTGCTGAAACTGATCTGGCCGTTGCCGGCGCCATCGCGGTACGACCGGATGCCGAAGAACACCAGCAAAAACGAGAGCACAATAAGCGTGTAGCCGAGGAACTCGGCCTTGTCAAAGCCGATCTTATCCTCAAACGGCACCGTGGCTATCATCATCAGCGAGCAAAAGCCGCCGGAAATCAGTCCGAAAGTGAGTACGGTCTTTTTCATGTTTTTCTCCAGTGAGTCTGAAACTCGCCTACACAATACCGCCTCAGGCCGGGTCTCTGTCGTCATCCTTTCGGGTGATTTTGCCTCCGGGCCATAAAAATCATTCGTTTGCGTGACCAATTCAACGAAGTAAGCCGAATTCCTTGCCGAGCTGCACCGCCTGCGTCCGCCGCTTAGCTCCTAGTTTGTCGAAAACACGGCTCGCATGCGTTTTGACCGTGTTCTCACTCACATAAAGCGTCCCGGCGATCTCGCGGTTGCTCATGCCTTGGGCTATCAGTTCTAGGATCTCCAACTCGCGCCGCGTGATGCCCAGGTCCTCTCGTCTACTCTCGTTTGGCTCTCCGGCCGGGACAGGCGCTTCCTTCAATGCGACCCGCTGCCGCGTGCCAGTCAACTTAACGCCCAGCCAGATACCAAGAACGGCAAAAGTCGCCGCGATCAGCCCACCGTAGATTTCGATCGAATGCTCAATGACCAGGTACCGGTACTCAGTCCACTTCAGCACAGTAATCAGAATCCCGCCAATCAACCCGTAGATGAGCACATGCCGTTTCATGGTAATCGCGCCCGTCGTGCTGTCGATCATACTACCGTAGCGGAACATCGTTCACCACAACGAAGTCGAATGAAGGTTTCGCTCGAACATGCGTAAAGTAATACTCCTCTGCCGCATCCCACCGCGCATGCCAAGAATCCAAAAATTTCTTGTCCTCTCGCGCAGCCAGCCGTTCGTGACGCACATCCACAGGCGCGTCAATGAGCACTGGAAAGTCGATGAGGTCAGCGAGTTCGGGGCGTGTCGAGTAAGCCCCATCGAGCACGATGACGGCGTTCGGTTCACACTCCACAAAATCCGTGCGCATCGCGTAGCTTCCGTCCGGCCGTGCACCCGCCTCAAAATCGAATGCATGCCACTTCGCGGATTTGCCGGCAAGCAGCGGTTCAAGGGCTTCGGCTCGTAAGCGCCGCCAATCAATGGCGTCAGCGGCCCTTGCCTCAGGCGTGCGAAGATCCCATTCGGCGTCAGAGATGTCTGCGGCGAAGAAGTCATCCCCCTGAATCAACGCCGCGCCCAGTTCCTCGGCGATCAGCAAAGCCACGGTCGATTTGCCGGAACCGCTTCCGCCATCGAGCGCCGCGACGATGGGGCGATTGCGGTTGGCTAGCCGGCGTCGAATTTCAGCGGTAATCCCATCCGCCGCCAATTTCACTTCACGAGTGGGGCTCTCCATGAATTTCAATTGAACCAATAGCGAGACCCAGCGTCTGACCGATTTAGCCAAGATTGACAATTTTTGTTATGGGCGATAGAGTCGGAGAGATAGGAGCAATGCGCCATGAACGTTTCTCTCACTCCCGAACTTGAAAGGTTTGTCAGTGCCAAGGTGGAAGCCGGCCGCTACAGTTCGGCCAGCGAAGTTGTCCGGGAAGCGCTACGGCTGCTCGAAGAACACGACCAGAACCGGGCTGGGCGACTTGGAGAATTCAATCAGGAGCTTGGGCGGCGGCTAGAGTCGCTCGACAGCGGCAGACACGTTAAACCCGCTGAGGCCCGCGACCGGCTCAAGCGTAAGTCCGAACAGCGCCGAAAATCCAGGGCATGAGCGCGTACATTCTCAGCGAAGATGCCGACCTCGATTTGGACGACATCTGGGAATACATCGCCCAAGACAACGTCGACGCCACCGACCGCTGGATAGGCAAACTGTTCGATGCTTTTGAGGCCGTCGGCCGCGCAACAGGCATCGGTCACAAGTGCGAAGACCTCACCGACCACCCTGTGTTGTTCTTTCCGGAAGGCGCTTACCTTATCATCTATTGCGCTATTCGTCCAACGGTTGAGATCGTTGCCGTAACGCAAGGTGCGCGCGACATTCCCTCGTTCCTCCACCGCAGGCTCTCCCGTTAGAAATTGCCTCTCTTTTTGTCTCAAACTCATGATCCGCGCGCGACATTTGTTAGTGTGAACGTATGCACAGCTTTGTGGTCGAGCAACTCTCTTGCCCAATATGCCGCCGCAGCCTCAAGACGAGTGAAAATAGCCTAACCTGTCAACGAGGCCATTCATTCGATGTCGCTCGCCAGGGTTACGTCAATTTAGTGCCCAGCAAGCCTTCAGTTCGAATTCGCTGACACGGCCGAGATGGTGGAGGCCCGGGCGCAATTTCTGAACGCCGGGCATTACAATCCTCTTCGCAATGCGCTCACAGAGCTATGGCTACAGCACGGCGACAGAGCACGTTTTATCGTAGATGTCGGCGCAGGAATTGGCTTCTACATCTCTCGAGTTTTACAACAGTTCCCACAGAGCTTAGGCCTAGCCATCGATTTATCCAAATACGCTGCCAGACGGGCCGCCAAGGCGCACAGCCGCCTCGACGTGGCTGTCGCCGACGTATGGGGCGGATTGCCGCTTAAGGACGCCAGCGCTGATATCCTGCTTGTCGTCTTCGCGCCTCGGCCAACGAGCGAATTGTTCCGAATAATAAAGGGCGGCGGAAGACTAATTGTTGCAACGCCAACAGACGCTCACCTAAGAGAGCTGCAGCATTCATTGGGCCTACTGCGCATTCACCCGGGGAAGCGCGTAAAAACGGCTGAAGCTTTGAGCCAATACTTTGTCCCTAGCGATCACCGCTCACACGAATGGAGTATGGAGTTGACCCGCATCGAAGTAGAACATGTGGTGCGGATGGGTCCATCGGCTAGACATGTTGATTCGGCCCTTCTCGCGGGAAATATAGGAAGACTTCCAACAATTACCAACGTGACTGGTTCTGTCGACATCAGCGTATACACACGCCCGGAATAGGGCCGACAAACCGAGACAATGTCGCTGTTTCATATTGCATCGCAAAACAATTGTCATACGTCGCCCTCCGCCAGAGTGTAACCTGCCCCCCAGCACCTTTGATCCATTACCGGATACGCTTGACCTGGCTGGGGGGTGGGCATACAATTTAGCCGGCATGGAAGGTGCCACAGAATGAAAATGCCCTCTCGCCCGATATCGGCGGTGCTAGTTTTTGCCGCGTGTAGCCTAAGTGTACTTGCCCAGCAGATTCCGCAAAAGGTGCGGTTTTCCGTCATAAAAGTAAAGCCCGATATGGTGAGCGAATTTCGCGATTCGCAAGCACAGGCGACGGCGGCCTATAAGAAAGCAGGCATTCCTTGGCGGGCGGTATGGGCGCCCGCGGCGTTTGGTGACCAGACGAAATGGATCACAGTGGTGCCCCTAGGGAAGATGTCCGATTGGGATTCACCGGCCATTGCGGCGGCTATGGGCGAGGCGGCGTACCAGCAATGGCTCGCGAAGGCAGCCAGGTGCGTAACGAGTGTCGAATACTTGGTGGGAATCTCGCGACCTGAAATTTCTATTGACAGCGGCGGCGGAGCTTCTGGACTCGGCCAGTTCTCAACCGTAACCGTTGTGCTCGGCAAAGAAGGGGTGTTCGAGTCGAAGATGAAAACGGAAGGTCTTCCGGCTCTGAAGAAAGCCGGCGTCAAGGAATTCTGGGTAGCCCGCTATCTGTACGGCGGCGAATCAACCAGCACGTATATAATTGCGGCTCCCATTTCGAGCTTAGGTGATCTGGAAGAAGGCAGTGTGTTGCAGCGGGCAATGGGTCCTGAATCTTTTCAACGCTATCGCGAAAGTTTAACGGGTATCGTAACTTCTGTGAAATACGAGATTCTTAGATACCTCCCGGAACTCAGTTACGCGCCATCGAAATAGAAACAAAGTGTCCAGCAGTCGCGGTGCCACTGCGATATAATCTGCTAACCCAGGAGGGAGTACCAGATGCGATCCGTGGCCATTCTTGCCTTCGCCTTCTTATTAAGAATCCCCGTGCTTGCAGCGCAAACCGATCAGCAAAGGGTAGATCAGATTTTCGCTGCCTACGACAAAGCAGGTTCTCCTGGCTGCGCACTCGGCGTGATACGAGACGGGAACTTTATCTATCGTAAGGGCTACGGCATCGCCAGCCTGGAACTTGGGGTTCCGCTTTCGTCTCAGTCTGTCTTCTATATGGGCTCGGTCTCGAAGCAATTCACGGCGGCGAGTGTAGTGCTTGCCTCTGAGCAAGGCTTTCTCTCCCTTGACGACGACATCCGCAAATACATCCCCGAGATCCCCGACTATGGACATACAGTCACGCTACGGCAAATGCTCCACCATACCAGTGGGTTCCGCGATGTCCTCGGCCTTCTCGCAATTTCCGGCCGGAGCGCCCTCGACCTGCATCCCACGCCTGAGTTGATCGACTTGGTCGCGCGCCAGAAAGCGCTCAATTACACGCCCGGAGAAGAGTACCTTTACAGCAACACAAATTACTTCTTGCTTGCCGAGGTAGTGAAGCGCTCCACCAAGAAGCCGCTCTCTGTCTTCGCCGCCGAGAACATTTTTCAGCCCCTCGGGATGAGTCACACTCGATTTTACGATGATCACACCGTGGTGGTCCCCGGGCGCGTTCCCGCGTACGCTCCCGGAAAGGACGGCTCTTTTGCCGTGGACTGGTCAACAAATTTCGACAAGGTCGGAGATGGCGGTCTCATGTCCAGCGTCGACGACTTACTTTTGTGGGACCGGAACTTTTACGAAAACCGACTGGGAAAGGGAACGCTCCTTAAGGAAATGCAGACGCGCGGCGTCTTGAATAACGGCAAGCAGATCAGCTATGCGCTTGGACTTGAAATAGGAACTTATCGCGGTCTACCAATTGTCGAGCACAGCGGCGGCCTTTTCGGCTACCGTACCGAAATTCTCCGCTTTCCTGAACAGCGCTTCACAGTGGTGTGCCTCTGCAATCTGTCGAGCGCTGACCCGTCCGGCCTTTCGCATAAGGTCGCCGACGTCTACCTTGAGAAGAGCCTTCGGCCCTCAACGGTTCCACCGCACCCGGCGACCGCTGAGGTCGCTTCCGACCCCGGTCAGTTAGCGGGTAAGTACCTTAACCGACTCGATCACTCAGTATTATCGTTCACTGCAGGAGACGGGAGCCTGGTCTTTTACGGTACGACTCTCCGGCGCAGTGGCCCCAACCGATTTGAAGATCTAGGCGGAGCAGTCTTCGCCTTTGACAACTCGGGCGGCATGATGAAGGTGACGATCAGCCAGAGCGACGAGATACTTTTCACCGGCACCAAGATGGACGAGCTTCAACTCAACGATGCCGCCTTGGCCGCCTACGCCGGCGCATATTCAAGCACGGAGCTGAACGCGACGTACAAGCTGTCGGTTGAAAACGGGGACCTTATGCTTCGAAATAACTGGAACGCACCGCTGAAACTAAGTCCCCTCGTGCGGGACGAGTTCAACAGTGGCGATATCGGCACGCTGGTATTCCAGCGCGACGCTGATGGTCGCATTTCCGGCCTTAGCGTGTTCGATGGCAGAATCCGTAACGTCACCTTCGAAAAAACCAACTGAGGGTAGCAAGTGGCGACCGCGCTCTGTCCAATTTTGATCCGTTGAGAAAGATTTCCTTAAAAACCTGTGGTTCAGACTTGTCTGTTCTACCGTGTGTTCCACGTAATTTAGAAGCCGACCTTGCCAAGACTCCTCTTTGGCGCGATTCTAATAAACAGACTTCCATGCCATTCCCCGATACACGTCATTCCGCGCTGGTGGGGTTGCAGCACGACGATGAATCGGTCCGGCGCCAATCGTACGAGACGATCGTGACCGCGTATTGGCAGCCAGTGAACAATTACCTGCGAATGCGCTGGCGGGAACCGGAGGAAAATGCCGAAGACTTAACGCAAGCGTTCTTCTCGAAGGCAATGGATGCGGGCACATTCAACACTTACGATCCAGCGAGAGGGACCTTTCGCACGTACCTGCGTACCTGTCTGGACCGTTTCGTCATCAACGCGCGCAAACAGGACAGCCGCCGGCCGACTCTGAGGCTCGATTTCGACGTGGAAGGACCAGCCGAATCAGCGGAAGAAGTGTTCCAACACGAATGGATCAGAAGACTCTTTAGCCTAGCGATCGAAGACCTGCGCGGGAGCCTTGACGATATACGGTTCCGGGTGTTCGAAAGCTACGATCTGGCCGAATCGGAAAGCCGCCCAACGTACGCCGCGCTTGCCGCGCAATTCAACACCACAACAGACCGCATTACCAACTATCTGGCTGCCGCGCGGCGCGACTTCCGCAAAGCCGTGCTCAACCGGCTGCGCGAGTTAACCGCCAACGAGCGTGAGTTTCGAGCTGAGGCGCGCGCCATTCTCGGCGTGGAGCTTTGATGCTTTCTGACCGCATCCTTCATCACCTGCGTAGCGTGATAGACGCTCCCAATCTAGAGGGGACCCGTTACGAGTTGATCGAAGAAATTGGCCGCGGCGGCATGGGCGTCGTTTACCTGGCCCGTGACAAGGTGTTAGGGCGGAGAGTCGCCTTGAAAATCCTAACCAATCCGGAGGAAGCGCGCACGATGGCGTCCCTTGAACACCCGGGAATCGTGCCGGTTCACGATGCGGGGGCGCTGCCGGATGGCCGCACTTACTATGCCATGAAGTTCGTCGAAGGCACCCGGCTGGATGCCTTTCGCGAAACGGCGCCATCGCTGGCCGACCGGCTACGCATTTTCACACGCATTTGCGAACCAGTCGCCTTCGCCCATTCGCGCCAAGTGATTCATCGAGACCTAAAACCCGAGAATGTGATGATTGGCGCATTCGGGGAGGTCTTGGTTCTGGATTGGGGCACGGCGCGAAGAATGGAGGCCAGTGTGGCCAGCGTGGCCGGTACCCGAGGCTATATGGCACCCGAACAAATGGAGGGAGTGACCAGCACTCTGACCGATATCTATTCGTTGGGCAAGGTGCTCGAACACCTGATCACTCAGCAGGGACCGAAGGAAGTGAGAGCGATCGCGGCCAAGGCCGCCCATACCGCCCCGCAGCTCCGCTATGCCAGTGTGGTTGAACTCGCGGAGGATGCGATGCGGTTTCTGGATGGCTATCCCGTACTAGCCTATCCTGAATCGCTATTTGAACGCGGGGCGCGTTGGATTTCACGAAATAGGACTCTAGTCGCGCTGATCCTGATGTATATTTTCGTGCGAGCCTTGATTTTTTTCTTAGCCAGACGTTAAAGGATTTCCGACACCACTTGTATAGAAGGGTGTACCTAAGGAGGAAAAATGAATAAACCACTTTTCGGTCTAGCCCTCGGTGGGGCGCTGGGAGTTCTGGATGGCCTCACGGCTTGGTTTACACCCGATGTACGAGCGCAGATTCTTGGCATCGTGATCGGGTCCACTTTTAAAGGAATGATCGCCGGCGTATGTATCGGATGGTTCGCGAAGAAGGTCAATTCACTGCCGTTGGGCATCCTGTTCGGACTTGCCATTGGCATGTTTCTGGCTTACCTGATCGCAGCGATGCCGCAACCGACGGGCAAGCATTATTACTTTGCGATTATGCTTCCCGGTTCGCTGGTGGGAGCAATCACGGGCTATGCCACGCAGAAGTACCAAAAACCCGCGGAGGCGCGCCGCTCGCCGCTCTAAAACCGAACCTCGCCATGGAGTTGAATGAGCCGGGGAGACGCGTCGCCTCCCAGCATTGATCCCAGAATGGAGGTCGGTTCGTTCACGGTGCTCGTGATCTGCCCAAAGAAGGGGTTCTCCCGGTTGCTCACCGGCTGTGAAAAGTTCGGATGATTGAAGAGATTGAAGAACTGCGCTCCGACCGACAATTTCATCCTTTCGTTGATTCGGAATGCCTTCAGTACGCTCAAATCCGTATTGAAATAGCCGGGACCGCGATATTGGTTACGGCTTTGGTTTCCCAGGCCCAGCATCATGCCAGTAACGGGGTCCACCACCGGGCCGAATTCGCTCAGGGTGAGGCAGGGGGTGCTATTCGTGTAGACTGCGGCCGCACCGCAGGCCGGTCGCCCGGAGGTAGTGGAGTACGCCAAGGCAGTTCCTCCATTGCCGATCAGATTGGTCGCGCTGTCCGTTACTGAGAAGGGGAAGCCAGTGCGACGGAAGATGGTGCCAGAGAGCGTCCAACCACCGAAGAGTCGATCGCTTCCTCTGTGGAAGCCGGCTCCGCGAATCACATCGTCCACGACATAACTCGCGCTGAGGTAGTGCCTTACATCATAATCGGAATTTCCCCAGTTGTAGGCGCGGAGGTTGAACGGATTGATGGGAGAGAGTATGCCCGTGCTGCCAAAACTGGCAAAGCCGCCATTGGACACGTCGTCCATCGAGTGACTGTATGCGTAGTTCAGAATGACCTGGAGATGAGCACTCACTGTCTTTCGGGTAGAAACAAGGAGGCCGTCGTAGCGCGAGACTCCCGAACTTTGGTACTGAGTCACCTGAAAAAAGCGCGGGTCGGGGGGAGCGGAGGGGAATGTCGTGAATCCTGCGGCGCAAGCGCTACAAAAAGCGTTCAGGCCACTGTTGGCGATCATCTCATGAACTCCACGGTTACCCACGTAGTTTACGCTCAGAGTGGAGGTCCATGGAAGTTGCCGCTGCATTTCGAGATTCCATTCGTAATAGCGGGGCTGACGCACCTTGGCGTCCGCTGTAGTCAGGCTGGGAGGGCTGAACAGTGGATTCGCCTCCGAGATGGAAGCGAGAGTTCCGCCGGCACCGAAAGCCGATTGCAGGGCTTGATTCGCCGAGCTGGCGATGTCAAACACGCCGCCGGGAACGCCTGACGCCACGGAGTTCCTGTTGTACCCGGCGGCACCCAATAATGCAATGCTGTTGTACTGTGGGCTGTTCTCTGCAAACCCATCCACTACGCCGGCGGGAAATGAGTCGCCGAATATGCCGATACCACCACGAATGGCCGTTCTTCCATGGGGAGAAGGCGAGTAAGCAAACCCAATCCGCGGCTGCCATAGGATGCTGTCATAGGCAGGATATGCTTGGCGGCGGCCGCTCTGAATCACCGCATTGTACGGAATAGCGGGGTCGTGATTCAACTCCGTGAATGGCGCCACGGACGAGGCGAAGCAACCTGCGGGGCAGGTGGGATTGGAACTGTGGTCGGCGCGCAACGACAGCGTCAACAGCAGCCTTTGATCGATGCGCACGTCGTCCTCCGCGTAAAGACCTAGCTCATAGGTTCGAATATTCTGCGCGAGCTCGGCTGGGAAATTCTGGGAGAAATAACCATAGGAGCCAAGGACGCCGTTGTAGAGGTCGTCAATCGAACCGAATACGAGCTCGCCTTGCGTATTCATTCCGAAATCATAATCGTTGAGGAGGACGCGGTGGTAGTTCAGGCCCGCTTTCACAGTGTGTTTTCCTCGCATGTAAGAAAAGTCGTCGACGATTTGAAACTGTATGAACTCGCGGCCTTGCGGAGTAAATGTCTCGGTAGTGTTTAAGCTTGAAAGAGAGCCGTCGTTCATGCCGAAATAATACGGAAGCAATGCGTCGGTGGCAGCGGGATTGGCCGTCCCAAACGGTACGTTGGAATAAAGCGCCGAGCCGATGAGCTGATTTGTCGCGCGCGGCCCGAAGATATGAGTCCAGGCGAGTTGCCCTTGATCCTCCGGCTGGCTTGAGATGGCGCTGAAGATCGGATTGATCGGGTCAGTATAGGCGGGGGCTACTCCGCGGTCGGTCTGAAAGCGGCCGTAAATTCTGTCATTCCCACCGATCATTTGGTCAATGCGAACGGCAAGTTGCCATTCACGGGCAAAGGCGTTCGGCGAAGCCGAATACCCTACTACACAGGGAACCCCAGGAGCCAGAACGATCAGATCGCCGCAACCGGGACCTGAAAGATCCTGTGGGCCCATGGGTATCGCCGACGCCCGGCTGGCACCGGTTGCGGAGTTGAATGCCTTAAAGAGCTGGCGGTAAAAGGGAATCTCAGCACCCATTCCCGTGCTCGATAGATTCATCAATATCGCGCTTTGGAATGGCAGACTGGGAAGCCGCACCGGTGAAGTGGCTGTTGGGAGCACAACTCGGAGTCCTTCGTGATTGACGAAGAAGAACGTTTTATCCTTTTTGATCGGACCACCAATAGACGCCGCCCACTGGTTCGCGTTGACGAATTGCCTGGGAACTCCGTTCGCGTTATTGAAGAAATCGTTGGCGTTCAGAATGCGACCGTCCCAATAATACTTGGCATTGCCGTGCAGGGCGTTTGTGCCGGACTTGGTGACGTAATTGACATTAGCGCCGGCCAATTGTCCATATTGCGCTGAGTAGCCGTTGGCTGTCACCGAGACCTCAGCCAGTTCATTAGCACCCAGCAGGAGGTTTGTCGCCCCGCTTTTATTGACGTTCAAGAACGGATCGTTATCGTTTTGGCTATTCAACGTAAAGAGATTTGAGGTCCCGGGAAGACCGAAAACCGAAAAGTTCCCATATCCTCCATTCGTGTTCATGACCACGCCCGGTACAAGCTGAGAATAGAAAGTAATGTCACCACCGGGGTTCGGGAGATTTTCGATTGTTTTGGCATCAAAAACGGATTGAATATCGCCGTTTTCCAGCTGTAGTGGAGTGCTCGCCTCCCACACATCGACTGAGGTGAATTTCGTCTTCACCGGCAGGGAGAGGTTGACTAGCGCGGTACCTCCAACAACCACCGCAATCGTAGCTTTGACGATTTGGAACCCGGAAGCGCTGACTGTCACTTTGTAATCGCCGGGCGGTAATAAAAGAATTCGAAATGTTCCGGTCCGGGATGTTGCGGCGGCTTGGCGAAAACCTGTCGTAAGGTTTTCGATCAAAACATCAGCATTCGGAATCGAGGTCCGAGTTTCGTCCGTGATAATTCCGGCGATATCTCCGGAGGTGTTGGACTGTGAAAACGCCGCACTGCCCACCAGCATTGCGAACAGCGGTAAACCCAAAAGCCTCACTCGCGCCGATCTCCTCAGTCCTTTGTCGTTAGCTCCGCCGGTAGGTTCTCCCACACGGAGCGCTAATCAAAAGACAAACTTCGCGAAAAGCTGAACCTGGCGCGCATTGCTGGTATAGAACTGGTCGAAGCGGCCAAATAAGGGGTCGGAGGGAACCAATTCGTTGCGGGCGATTGCCGCGAACGCATTCAAGCTCACGTCGTTAACATAGCCGCCCGTGAACTGTGGATGATTAAAGAGGTTGAGGAACTGGCCGCCTATGTTAAAGCGCGCCCGCTCTCCAAAATCAAATTGCTTTCTTAAGCCGGCATCAATGTTGTCAGTCGGTTTGAGAGGGAGCGTATTCCGCCCACCATTCGCCAGTGCCCCAATTCCGGCCACGACATAACGAGCGTTCGGATTGTTCGCGACGTAGGCGACAATCGTGTTCGCATTTGGACAACCTCCGGAACCGGACTGACTACCCAAACAGACGGCCTGGCCCAATGCGTTGTAGCCCGTCGTGTCTGTCCCCACCATTGCGGATCCAGCGGGATTAATGATCGTCCGGTCTCCGGCGCTGTCGTTGTTCAGGTTGGAGTCGATGCCGCTCTGCACCGTGGCATATTCGGGAGTCTCATAGGTGTAGGTTCCAGAGATGTTCCAATTCCCCACTATATTTTTCATAAACCAACCCCGGCTCTGGAAGGGTTTCCAATCATAGATTGGAGTGAAGGTGAACCGCTGGCGATGATCGAGCGCGGACGAAGCCCAATCAGCTCGCAGATCCTGGAAATCTTGCGCACGTCGCGGCGTCAAATAGGTTGAAAAGTTAGTAGCCGTCGCGTCATCTAGAAGGTGGCTCCAGGTGTATGCCAGGATGTACGAAAAATTGTTCGAGAAGCGTTTGTTCAATTGCAACGCAAGACCGTTATAAGACGAGTATGCCTGCGGCGCGTAGGAAGTGATGTTTTCCTGGGAGCCGTAGACGGCGAGCGAATTATTTGGGTATTCAGCCGTTCCGCCGGGAACGATATAGGACTCCACTTGCCCCAGTGTTTTGCCGAGGGAGGCAAACGTCGAAGCCGACGGCATGCTGAAGTAAGTCGGAATGAAGTTATTAGAGCTTACGAGTGGATCGATGTTCAGGCGGGTTTGGTTCCACAGGTGGACCCCCGTAGTGCCTACGTAGCGGACCTCAAAGATGTAGTCTCTCTTAAACTCCCTCTGGACGCCTAACGTCCAAGTAAGAGCGTACGGGCGCTTGCCGCCAAAGGTATAATTCGTAGCCACCTTCAGCGCTCCCTGTGGGTCGGTCGGCAGTGGGACCAAGGCACCCGATAAACCTCCGTTTGCGAGGAAATTGGGGGCGTTCGAAGAAAGATTGACATCCTGGGTCTGTTCGAAGTAAGCTGGCGCGGCATTAGCCGTCAGATTGGCATAGCTGAGGTCGAAAGCGCGAGAGAAACCGCCACGGATAGACCAATTCCGATCTTTTCCAGGCGAGTAAGCGAAACCCAGCCGTGGCGACCAGTCGTTTGGACTGAACTTCGGCAGCCCGAAAGTTAGACCGCCGGGCACGTTCGCCGGGGCGCTCAAAATCTGATAGCGTGATGCCACCGGCATGGTCACGTATTCATACCGAACTCCCAAATTGAGTGTGAGATTCGGGCTGATCCGGAAATCATCGTTAAAGAACGCTTCGTGCTGCAAGAAACCAGTCGGGAAACTGGTCGGTCCGGCACTGCGTTCTCCCAGTACGTCGGGAGTGAGATCAAACAGATATTGCTGCGTGGAAGAATACTCGTAGTTCCCGAGCACACGCTGGATGAAGTAGTTCGTCAGAATGACGTCGGTGAAGTGATAGCCGGTTTTGATTGTGTGCCGGCCTATCACCTTACTCAAGTTATCTTGCGCCTGGAACAAATTCTGGATGGATCCCATAGGCCCGACTGGCCCCATGGTCGCCCCGAGATCGTCAATAGTAATGACGGGAAAGACGTTCATGCCGGGGAAGGTAATATTCGGCACTCCCAGATAGTTGACGTTTCGGCTGAACGACGATCGGAATTCGTTTTGAAGGGTCGGTGTAAAATTGTGAAACTCGGAAATGGAAAGCAGGTAGTTGTTGTTGGGAGAGTTGAGATTGAAGGCAGGTAGGGAAGCCGGAAATTGGAGGCCGTCGCTCTTGTTGTAGATCCAGCGGCCGCGGATTTGGTCCTTCTCGCTGAGGTTGTAGTCGAGAGACACCAAAGCGTTGTAGCTGTTGGTGTAAGCCGGGCTGTTGAAGGAGAGGCTTCCCAACGGAATATTCAGACCACCCACCGTGGTGAAACCCGCATCGTTCGTAGACGCGGCCGGAAGATACTTCTGAAGGACGCCTAAATTGGTTTTGCTCACCGCCGGAATCGATGCGAGGGTAGCATAACCGGCTGCGGTTGGCGCGGACACGGGCGAACCGGGAACCGTCGCTTGGCCCAGCGGATTGTATTCAAAATTTCCGAAGTAGAAGAGCTTGTTCTTGAGGATTGGGCCGCCAACTGTGGCGCCTAGCCGGTTGTTATCGTAACGCGGATTGCTTTTCAATCCGGCCACCGCGTCGATTGCATCTTCGGCATTCAGTAAGCGGTTTTGCATGTATTCGAACACTGAACCGTGCAGCGCGTTAGTGCCGCTTTTGACGACTGCGTTAAAGATGCCTCCAGAGGCTCCGCCAAATTCGGGGCTGAACTGATTTTGAAGCAGTGACACTTCGGCAATGGCTTCATTAGATACATAGACAAGCGGACCCGTTGTGTAGTGGTTGTTGTTGCTGACTCCGTCAATGTTGAACGTGTTGTTATCGGGCCGTTGACCGGCGATGGCTGGCCCCGTTCCCTGGCCGACACCGCCCTGCGAGGCTACACCCGCACCCGCCAAACTCAGATTCCAGATGCCGGCGCCATTAATCGTCCTCGAAAAAGCCGTAGTCGGCAAATCGGTAATCTCTTTAGTTCCGAACGAAGTCTGAATCTGCGCAGTGGTTGTGTCCAGAGCTGCCGAGGCCGCTGTCACTTCAATCGTCGTTGACGCCGCCGTAACCGGCAAAGTCAGGTTTTGAGTAATCGTCGTGCTCAGTTGAACCGCGACGTTTCTTACGCTGGCTGGGGCAAAGCCATGCGCGGAAGCCGTGAGAGTATATATTCCCACCGGCAAGTTACTAAACCGGTACCCCCCGTCAGCGCCACTCGTGGCAGCGGTTTTTATTCCAGTGGCTTCGTTTGCCGCAGTCACGCTCGCGTTCGGCACTACGGCCCCGCTAGGGTCACTGATCGTGCCGGTTAGATCGCCACTCGTCGCTTGTGCACGCAGTGAGGATGGTTCGGTAATGGAAATGATTGCTATGGCTGCAAGAAGCCCGACCCTGAAGAATTTGGTGGACATAAGACCCCTAGGTGTAGAATTCGCCGTCGTCCGTGACGCTGATCTCTGGGCGTAAGTGCTAGCGAGGAACCTTCTACCCAAAGAAGGTTTAACGATTTCCGATGTTAGATTGGCGCGGTGCGCCACTTCAAGCGCGAAGGGGCGAACCTGGAGATCTCTGTGGCGAAATGCAGCCTCGCGGGGTAGGCTCATGCCCCGAACTGGCTCCCTCCGCCGGGGTCCCAGGCCTGGGAGAGGCACCGTCACACTGGGGCGAAACGCGCTGTTCAAGGGGTGAGATTGTTTGAACTGTTTTTGGACGCCGCGCGTATCAATCCTTGGAGGACTCAGAGAACGGAGTTATTCCGGAAATTGCGAACGGCGCATTGGAGAAGCGTCTTTTGGGCCTTGGTAGCTTGGTCGGCCTATGGCTTGATTTCGGCTGTCATTAGTCGCTTTTTGGCTTCCACTTCTTCTAAACCTCTCACCTGGCCAAGCGCGATCGGAGCGGAGTGCGGCTATGCTTACATTGCCGCATTGCTGTCGCCGGCGGCTATACGGTTGGCCGACCGCTTCAGGATCGAGCCCCCAAACTGGTTGCGCAATGTTTCGGTGCACGCCGTCGCCAGTGTCGCGTTTTCCGTCACCGCATATCTGATCTGGCAGGTCGCCATGTATCTTGCCGGCGCGCAGGAGTGGGCCCCCACTCTGACGGCGGAACTGCAAAGGTTGGCTTGGGGCCTTTCCGATGGCGGCCCATTGTACTGGGTCATCGTTTTTGTGCACAATGCCGGGCATTATTACAGACGGTACGAGATCAGTGCCGCCAAGGCCGCCGATCTGAACGCCCAGCTCGCCCAAGCTCAACTGCAAAGCCTGAAAATGCAGCTCCACCCGCACTTTCTGTTTAATGCGCTGCACTCCATTTCCGAACTGATTCACGCCGACCCCGGGGCGGCCGAACGAATGGTAGTAGCGCTCAGTCACTTGCTGAGAAGGTCGCTGGCAAATTCGTCCGCGCTCGAAGTGCCGCTCGAACATGAGTTGGAACTGACCGGGTTATACCTGGATATCGAGAAAATGCGTTTCGACGAGCGGCTCTGCGTCACTTGGCGAGTGGCGGAGGAAACCAAGGGCGCCCTCGTTCCTAATTTGATCCTCCAGCCGCTGGTGGAAAACGCCATCAAACATGGCATTTCCCGGCGCCCGGGGAGCGGTGAAATTGCCGTAGAAGCGGCGAAACAGGGCGGTTTGCTGGTTATAACGATCAGGGATAACGGCGCTGGTTTCGACGCCCAGAAGCGTCCCTTAGCGGAGGGAGTCGGACTCAAGACCACCAGGGCGCGGCTCGAAAAACTCTACGGCGCTAGGCAAAGTTTTCATTTTGTACTGCGACCTAACGGCACCGAGGCGGTCATTCGCCTTCCGTTCAGAGTGGCGCCTCAAGGAGTAACGCACCATGAACATGTTGCGAGTGCTAATAGTTGACGACGAAAAGCTATCGCGCCGCCGGTTGAGGCGGCTCCTGGCACGCGACGCCAGTCTGGAACTGGTGGCGGAGTGCCCCACTGCGGAGGACGCGCTACGCTACCTGGACCAGAACCTCATCGACATTGTCTTCCTCGATATCCAGATGCCAGGAATGGATGGCTTTGCGCTTCTTGAATCGGTCGGCTCCCGTCGCACCTGGTGTGCGATTTTCGTAACCGCTCATGACAATTTTGCGTTGCGGGCTTTTGATGTGCAGGCCTTTGATTACCTTCTCAAGCCTTACGACGATGGACGTTTGAGCGAAGCCGTCCGTCGCGCTAAAGTGCATTTGAGGAACTCGCGGTCGAGTCAGCCCCACAGCCTGCCTCTTCCAGTCAATCCATCCATTCCGCCGATGACGTATTATCGTGACCGTCTGGCGGTTCGCGTGGCAGACGGCCTCGTGCTGTTGCGCACTGAACAGATCGACTGGATTGAGGCGGCCGATAACTACGTCAACCTGCATTGCGGCGGCGAGACCCATACCATTCGCGAGACTATGAACTCGCTCCAGAAAACGCTCGATCCCCACAAATTTCTACGCATCCACCGGTCCAGTATCGTCAACATGGATCGCGTCAAAGCATTGCAACCCTGGTTTCACGGCGACTATCGCGTCGTCTTGTCGACGGGAGTAACTCTAATACTCAGCCGGGGCTACCGGAAGAATCTCGAACACCGTATCTTGAACCATTAGCCGCCCTTAACGATAGGTCTCTCCGTTCACCTTTTCTTTGACGCGGATCCCCAGTGCTTCCGTCGACGCCTCTTCCGCATCGGCCCAGCGCTTCAGCTCGCGCAAGAGCAGAGAATACTGATCGAGAACAACCGCCATCTTCGGCGCATCTCTTTGTCCGGCGTTCGTCATGATCTCGATGCCTCGGCGGTAGTACTCGAGTGCTTCATCGCGCCGCCGCTGACTGTGCAGCGAAGTCGCCAAATTAAGAACAGGCTCGGCCAGGATTGGGCTACTGGAACCCAGTTTCTGAGAGTCGATCTCCACTGCTTTACGTAGTACTTCCTCGGCTTGCGAATAGTGTTTCTCGTCGTTATAAAGAACGCCAAGCCGGTTCAAGTCGCGTGCATAAGCTAAGCTCGATGGCCCCGCAACCTTTAAGTCGATCGCGGCTGACTCACTGTACAGCTCTTCGGCTTGTTTGTACTGATGTTCCTGAACCTTGAAGGCGCCTAGGTTCGAAATGGCGGCGGCAACCTTCGCGTTTTCGCGACCTGCGCTAGCAATCCAAATATCCTTACCTTCGGTGGTAACCTGTTCGGCCTCCTTGAGTCGACCCTGCGCAGCATACACTTGTCCAAGATTGTTGTAGGCCACGGCTAAGGCGTCCCGGTCCAACGGTAGTGAGTTTTTCAATGCGCTGACGGCTAGCAAGCTATGCTGCTCCGCTGACTTGGATCGGCCGAGGTACAACTCGGCGGCCGCTAGGGTCTGAACGGCAGCGACGAAGGGCGGAGCACGCAGTTCATGGATTCGCTCAAAGATCTCCACCGCGCGCGCAAGATAAGGACGCCCATCCGCATAGAATTTGCCGTCGCATAACACGGCTCCGAGAGAGGTGAGAGCGATTGCCGTATCCAGCGCATCCGCGCCCAATCGCGACTCCGAAAGCGAGATCAAATTCCGATAAGCATGCTCCGCATCTTCAAAGCGTCCAGCCGCACGATAAACCGAACCAAGATACCTCCAAACTTGCATAAGCGGGCGAGGATTGGCGGCGGAGATACTCTCGGCCAGAGGCTGCGCCCGCTTTAAAAGCCTCTCGGCCTGGCCATATTGCAGTGTGTCCCGTTCGGTCAGCGCGGCCAACGTGAGGTACGGCACCAGTTCCGGGTCGTTCGGCCCCAAACGCCGTTCGGCAATCGAGAGAGCTTCCGACTGCAGCTTGCGAGCTTCGTCTGCGCGTCCCGCTTGCTGCCAGACCGCCGCGAGGTTGTTTTTTCCCGCAGCCGTTTCAATGCTGTCGTCGCCGAATGTGGCTTCGCGGATGGTGAGCGCCTGGCTCAGCAAACGCTCGGCGTCACAGCAGGTGCCTCGCTTCTGCAAAACGGTCCCCAAATTTGTGAGTGTGGCTTCCAGGCGCAGATCGTTTTTGTCGAAGGATTCGGCCAGCGCTAACGCCGCTCGGCCGTGCTCTTCCGCCGCTGCATACTTCCCTTGCTCATAAGCGGCGACGGCAAGCATATGCTCCGTTACCCAATCGGCGGCGTGAGCCTGAACAATCGCGGAGCACAGAAAGACAAACACTCTCCATTGGCCAGAGACCCTCATAGCAGCAAGTTAACGGACCTGAGCGCAATAGGGAATCACTTTGGGGTGAAAGCGCCGAAACGAGTGGCAAGAAGGTTTCGAGGCTGGCAAGATGGCACGAGGAGAATCGGGGTCGGATCAGCGGCTCAACCTCCTATCGCTCAACGTTCAAAGAACATTGAGACTTCGGGGTCGGCGTGCCCCGCGGCTTGCGCCGGCCCATCCAAATATGCCGCGAGGCGCTTCTCTTGTGCTGCTGGCTGGGGCCGCTTCGCGTTGCGTGATGGTATAGCCGGCGGTCCTTTTTCCGCGGAGTCCGTCAGACCATCGTGGCGCGCCATCTATTGGTCACGAAGCATACGTGCCGGGTCTGCCTGAGCGGCTCTTAGACAAGGAACGAGAACCGATCCCAAGCAGAATACGAAAACACTTGTGGTTGCCAAGACGACCGAGGCCGCGTCTGTTGGCGAAACTCGGTAGAGCATTGTCCGCAGGAACTGCGACCAGGCGGTGGAAATGCCGATCCCGGCCAATAACCCAGGCAGAAGCACGACCAGGCATTCGCGGAAAACTTGAGCAATGATATCTGCCCTGCGGGCACCTATGGCAGAACGGATACCAAACTCGCGCATACGCCCGGTAACAGAATAACTGAATACCCCATAGATGCCGACCACACAAAGGAAGATGGCGATACCTGCAAAGGTAGCTATGAGCGCGAGAATGAATTGCTGCCGTGCGAGAGACCTGCCAATATAAAAGTTCATCGTTCTTGCGGGACCGCTTGCTTCCTGCGGATTGACACGCTGCATAGCCGTTGAAACGGACTTCTCGAGTGTCGTGCTTTGGGTTGATGTCTTCAAGACAATGTCCATTTCAGGTGAAACGTTCAGGGAATACATGGTTGGCTCGGGAGCAGACGTCAGTCCGAATTCGCGAACATCTCCGACCACACCGACGATTTCGGCCGATTCCGGGTGGGGCGTGACCACGTCGAGTAAGAGCTTCTTTCCCACTGGATTGGAATGTGGGAAGAAATGCCGGGCCAATGTTGCGTTTATCAGATAGCGTGGTTGATTGCGATCTGTGTCTATAAGCAGCCGTCCTCGGAGGAGGGGTATTTCAAGAACACTGAAGTAATTGGGTGTACACCAGCGAAGCTGAGCCGTTGGAAATCGGCCTGGCGCGAAGTCTACGCCCGCTATTCCGAAACGTGTGGCATAGCGGCTGTGCTCGGTGGCACCGAGACTCATGGGAACGGCATTAACCGCCGCCACTTCGCGAACCCCGGGAATACGTGTGAGTTCAGGTGCAAGGCGATTCAGGAAAAAATCGTAGGATTTCCGCCAATCTCCCTCGACCAGGGGTGAACGCGACGCGAGCAAATTCCTTGGCTGGAAACCCGGTTCCGTTTGCAGGGTCAGGGAAAAGCTGCGAAGGAGAGTAATTGCGGCAACGGAAACGGCAAGCGAAAGTGCAACCTCGGAGCCCATCAGCACCGGACTGAGCCAAGACCCACGAATGGAGGAGCCGCGCGTGCTACCCGTTGAGATGACGCGATTCAGGTCAGAACGAAATATTTGCAGATATGAGGGTGCTACAAAAAGCGCCGCGACAACAATAGAGGCGCTAAGTCCGAAAAGCAAGACAGACGAGTTGATCGCGATTTCTTCAAACCGAGGTATCTGACCATTGGCCAGAGCTTGAACAATCGGGAGAGCGAGATGAGCCGCCAAAATACCTAGCAGGCCACCGGCCCATGAGAGGACCAAGGTCTCCAGAAAACATGCGCGTAGAATCCAGAATCTGCTGGCTCCCAAGGCCAGTCTCAAAGCAATTTCGTGCTGACGGCTGAGAGCGCGGCCCATCATTAAATGGGCCAAGTTCGCGCATGCAATCAGCAGCACAAGTCCCACGGCTGCCGAAGCGGCTATCAGTGAGGGACGTATTTCGCCGACTACAGTTTCCATTAGGGGAACGACCAACGCGCCAATTTTGCCGTTAGTAGTTGGATTCGCAATACTGAGCTGACGTGCCGTATCCTCCATTTCAATCTCCGCCTGACGCAAGGGGATTTCAGGTCTCAGTCGGCCAATGACTTCGAGTGGATGGTATTTGCGGGTAGAGTAAAGTTCAGGCTCGACAAGTGATAAGGGCATCCATACGTCCGCCCAGACCGGAAAAGCACTCTTTTGAGGTAGGACGCCGATGATGGTGAAGGACGTTTGACCAAGCCGTAACGCGTGACCGATGACGTGAAAATCAGCTGAGAACTTCCGACGCCAAAGCTGCTCACTGATCAGAATAACCGCCTGCGTCTCTTCCCGGCCGGTGTAGATGTGGCCTAACATCGGTTTTGTTCCTAGTACAGCGAACAAATTCGACGAAGCGTTGGTACCCTGGACGGCGGTGGGTACACCCTGGCCCAACAAGCTAGCTTTGTTAATCGACTGAAAAGTATAAGCAGCCAAATCAAGGCTCTTTACAGACCTTTTCCAATCGAAGTAGTCGGGTACGGAGACCTGCAAGTTGCGCAATTCGGGGTGCGTCTCCCACACCTGAACGAGTTCGTTCGGTTGGCGAAATGGAAGGGGGTCAAGCAAGACTGCGTGAATGACCGCGTAGACGGCAGTGTTCACACCAATGCCCAAAGCAATGGTTAACATCGCTGTAACGGCAAAGATTAGCTTCCGAAGGACAGAGCGGACGGCTTGACGTAGTTCTGACATAAGTTGAAGCGGTATCACAAGGTAGTCCTAAGCCAGTCGACGGTAATTCCGGGTTCGAGCGCTTGAGCCGTTGCTATCGTCCAGTAAATCCATCGGGCCGTCTCAAATGGTGAACTTCCAACCGAAACCAGTTTGCTCACGGTCGCCTCCTCAAGCGTACATTCTTCACATTCTTCTATACAACGGGTGTCACGATTACTTTAATGTCCGGCCAAAACAACCACCGATCATACATCTCCCGCGCCGCACTGGCGAGATCGTCTCCGGCGGACTCCATGCGGCTCCTATTGTCTACCCATAGGAAGTATTTCACAAGATCTGCGGGAAGGCTATGGGTCTGTTAGTAATGTTCTCTGACGGCTTCGAAGGCCGACTGGACCACGGCGGCAGCTTTGGACCCGTCGCCTATATTCCGCGCATTACGAATGCGATGTTTGACTTTCGGTATCACCAGGGGTCTGGCCAAAACTCTTGAAAAGCGGAATGGATGGAAAAGTCAAAGCCTCCGGATTCCCCTTTCTCGCCCAGTTTGCCGGGACCGACCAAGGCCAAGCCTAGTGTAGTGTCCACGAAT
>PMSX01000031.1 GCA_003167495.1 Bryobacterales bacterium
CTAGTACTCGAAAGGGGTCTCATCGCGGAACAAGGCTCTCATACCGAGCTTTTGGCACTCGGAGGCAAATACGCCGAATTATTCGAGTTGCAGGCTGCGGGTTATCGTTAGTTATGCTTTACTACCGTAAAGGAGAATCGGCATGAAGTTGAACGCGCTTGTTTGTGCTGTTTTGATTTCTGTTATAGGCTTTGCGGCCTCGCCAACCATCGGAGTGGTAACGGCTTCCGGCAGTGGGGAGACGACTATCACCGATGGCTCTCCTCTCAAAACGGAGAGCGCTCCGAGTGATGTCCGCCTAGACAACGGAGTGGTGGTTCGTTTAGCGCAACGCTCGGCGGGCACGGTCTTCGTAGATCACGCCGTCCTGGAACAAGGCGCCGCGCGTCTCAGTCATTTTGGCGGGTATCAGGTTCGGGCAGGACAGTTACTGATCGAATCTGAAACGCCCGAAACAGAAGCCGTCATTCGCTTTGAGAAGAAAAAAATTGAAGTGGCTTCCCTCGGAGGCGCGGTGAAAGTAACAGATGGCGGCGTCATGCTTACGCGTGTGGCGGCGGGCAGCAAAATGGCTTTCCAGAATTCCGGTGCCACGCCGGCGCAAACGGGTGCGGCGCCTTCGCCAAAGAAGACGCACAACGAAACCAAGGTATGGCTGTGGGTCATCGGCGGTATAGCGGCGGCTGCGCTGGCTATCGGGTTGACAGCGGCGGCGCAAGGGAAGAGTATTTAAGGCTGCCCAAGTCCTAAAGAAATATCCAAGCCGATGACAATGGCATCGGAGGGACCGCCGCCATAACCTTGCTGGATTCGCGAACGCTTCTGAGGAAAGTTAGTGGACGAGGAAAGACCCGAAGCGTAGACTTTGCCGTTGCGGACAGTGAGTCCTTCCAGTATGTCGTGGCCGCTTCCGCCAACGTAGGAGCCATAGTAGAGCTTCGAGCCGTCGGGAGAGAACGCCGCGAGGAATCCGTCAGAATCGCCGCCGCCGTAGGCCGCCTGAAATGGATTCCGTGTGGGTAGATCCGAGGAATTCGTCATGCCAGTGAGCCAGACACGACCAGCCTCGTCGCACCACGCGGGTGGGGCTGGAACGCAAATGGCGTGGTGGCAAAGTCAACCGAATCGGTTACCCCGGAGACGATTGGGTTGCCGGCAGAATCCACGGCCACCGCGTAAGCACCGTCCATTTTTGAACCTCCCAGGTAACTCGAGAATAGAAGTCTCCAGTCGGAGATGCGCACTTTGGTAAGGAACGCGTCGACGTCGCCTCCAAATCGCGGCTGTAGCGGGTTCTTCAAAGGGAAGTCGACGGATGAAGTGTAGCCGGAGGCAAAGAGGTTACCGGATTTATCGAGAGCTAAGCTGCTGATATGATCCAGACTCTTCCCGCCGATCAGTATGGTTTGCAGACTATTGGGATCGCCAGGCCCGCACACGGGAGATGAAGCCGTCTTCCTGACCGCCGGGACCAAACGAGGCAGGGCGCAAACCGGGGAAGTCCGGCGACGTCGTTACGCCTCCGATGTAAACCGTACCATCGCCGGCGACAGCCATTCCGCCAGGCTCGTCATTCTTTGAGCCGCCCAAGAGAGTCGAGTAAACGATCCTGCCTTTGGAATCCAGCTTCAGCACAAACACATCGCGAGGCGGACCTCCGAAGTGTCGTTGCACAGCATCGGCAGTGGTGGGGATGTTCGTGGATTCGGTCTGGCCAACGACATAAACGAAGCCATCCTGGGCCACCGTCAGATCGCCCGCGGCGTCCCAGCGGCTTCCGCCGATGCGCGTAGCCCACGCCAGTCGACCAGAGCGGGCCGCGATCTTGACCACGACTGCATCCATGGCGTCGCTCGATGCTGGCACGGCTTTTGGCGGCAGCTGCGGAAAGTCTGGAGAATCCGAGTGGCACGCGAGGTGGATGTCGCCCATGCCGTCCAACGTTATGCCGTCGCAATCATCCGTACCCGAGCCACCGAGATAGGCAACCGAGGTCAACTCCGGCGCTGTAACAGTTGGGCCGGCGAGAAACAGGAGAAAGGTTCCCAGAGCGAGGTGCATTCGGCCATTTTAGTCAAATGCACCATCTCGCGGTGGTGCACGGCGCCGGGAAGGATTTGCTCTTGAAATCAACCCCTTGCGAAACCGACTAGTAGGTAACTACAAGCCATGCAGGGTCTACAAATCTGCGAGTGGACGGCCTAACGGGCAAACGGTAACATCGTCCAAATTTAAGACGTCTTGCTGTAATACCGCCGTCTAAAAACTAACTTGGAATGAGGGGATGAAGTCACCCAGCGCGCTAGAACCACCGCATGAGGAGCGCCGCGCCGAAGCGCTGTCGCCAAAGAACGAACCAGAACTCTATCCGGACCTGGATCTGGATCACCCCAGGCCAACCAAGAATTATTGGTGGGTCTGGTTGATTGTCTTTGGCCTGATCGCTTACGGCTGCTTTGAGCTTTACCAGTCGGAAAACGCCCGCAAAGCGGACATGACCGCCAAGAAAGGCATGCAAGGTCCGCGCAGTGTGCCGGTGGTGGCAGCCACGGCACGCAGCGGCGACATGCCGGTTTACTTGCAAGGCTTGGGCACCGTTACGGCCAACAACACTGTCACTGTCAAACCCCGCGTCGACGGCCAACTCATCAGCGTAAACTTCCGCGAAGGCCAGGAAGTGCAGAAAGACGAGTTGCTTGCGCTACTCGATCCGCGCCCGTTTCAAGTAGTCCTCGATCAAGCGAAAGGCAATCTGGCGCAAGCTAAGGGGACCCTCGCCAAAGATGAAGCGGCCTTGCGCGACGCTCAGGCAAACTACGTGCGCGATGAGGAACTGTTCAAAGAGCTGATTATTGCCAAACAGCAGTTGGATACGCAATTGGCGTCCGCCGACCAGATTCGCGGCTCCATTGAAGCTGATAACGCAGCCATCGAAGCAGCGCAAGCAGCTATTAACAGCGCGAATTTGAACCTGATCTACACGCGAATCACCGCGCCCATTAGTGGCCGCATCGGTCTGCGGCAAGTTGATTCCGGCAACATCATACACTCTACAGATGCCAACGGCCTCGCCATCATCGCGCAACTGGAGCCTATCGCCGTCCTCTTCACCATTCCCGAAGATCAGCTGCAGCCGGTACTTGCAAAGCTTCGACAGGGTGCCAGGCTGCGGGCCGATGCCTGGGACCGCGATGAAACAAAAAAACTCAGCGAAGGTACGCTTCTTACGGTCGATAACCAAATCGATCCGACCACCGGCACATCGAAGTTGAAGGCCGTGTTCTCCAATGACGATCATGCGCTCTTTCCGAATCAGTTCGTTAACATCAAGCTCTGGCTCGATACCAAACGCGGGGCGGTAATCGTGCCCATCGTCGCTATTCAACGTGGGCCATCGGGCACGTTCGTCTATCTGGTGGGCCCGGACAACAAGGTTTCCGTACGGGCCGTGAGAGTGGGCCTTACTCAAGACGCGGACGTAGCGATCGACGAGGGTCTGCAACCCGGTGACGTGGTTGTTGTGGACGGAGCCGAGAAACTAGTCGAAGGTATGTCTGTCACTTTCCGCCAGCCGGCGCAGCAAGGGGGCGGTAAGGGTGTTGCTAGGAGTCCGAAAGAATGAGTCCGTCGCGGCCGTTTATTCTGCGGCCGGTTGCCACATCTCTGCTGATGGCGGGCATCCTGATCGCCGGTACCATCGCCTATAAACAGCTCCCCGTCGCAGCCCTTCCCGAAGTCGATTACCCCACCATTCAGTGCACCACCTTCTATCCCGGCGCTAGCCCGGAAGTCATGGCGTCTTCCGTCACAGCGCCGCTCGAACGCACATTCGGGCAAGTCCCCGGCCTTAAACAGATGACCTCCACGAGCTCATTCGGCAGCTCAATCATCACTCTGCAATTCGATCTAAACCTGAATATCGATATCGCCGAACAGCAAGTCCAGGCGTCCATCAATGCTGCCGGCACTTACCTCCCACCCGATCTCCCGAATCCGCCTATCTACAGCAAAGTGAATCCGGCCGACGCGCCCATCCTCACCCTCGCCTTGACGTCGAAATCGATGCCGCTCACCAAAATCGAAGACTTGGCGGACACTACGCTCTCGCAGAAAATCGCCCAACTGCCCGGCGTTGGTTTGGTTAGTATCAGCGGTGGTGAGAAGCCAGCGGTGCGCATCCGCGTCAACCCCACCGCCCTAGCAGCCTATGGCCTCGGCATGGAAGATCTGCGCACAGCTCTGAGCCAAACGAACATCAACGAAGCCAAAGGCAATTTCGACGGCCTCAAGCAGTCCTACATCATAGGCGCAAACGATCAGATCCTCACCAGTGGCGGCTACAGGCCCATCATCGTCGCTTATAAAAACGGCGCACCTGTGCGCCTCGAAGATGTCGCCACCATCGCCGACGGCGCCGAGAATTTGCGTCAGGCCGCCTGGATGAACTTGACCCCCGCCGTCATTCTCAACATCCAACGCCAGCCTGGAGCCAACGTCATCTCAGTAGTCGACCGCATCCACGCACTGCTCGGCCAGTTGCAAGCCTCCATTCCTAAAGCCATTGAGGTGAAAATCCTCACGGACCGTACTACCACCATTCGCGCTTCGGTCGACGACGTGAAATTCTCTCTCGTTCTCACAGTCGGTTTGGTTGTGATGGTCATCTTTCTATTCCTCCGTAACCTGGCCGCCACTGTTATCCCTAGCATCGCCGTCCCCCTGTCGATCGTCGGTACATTCGGCGTGATGTACCTCCTCGGCTATAGCTTGAACAATCTCACATTAATGGCTCTGACCATTTCTACAGGTTTCGTAGTTGACGATGCCATTGTGATGATTGAGAATATCGCTCGCTATCTTGAGCAGGGCGAGACTCCCTTGCGCGCAGCCCTGCGCGGCTCTGAGCAAATTGGCTTCACTATCGTTTCGCTGACTGTTTCGCTCATCGCGGTCTTGATTCCTTTGTTATTCATGGGCGATATCGTGGGACGCCTCTTTCGCGAATTCGCCATCACCCTGGCGGTCACCATTCTCGTGTCTGCCTTCGTGTCACTCACACTCACCCCCATGATGTGCTCCAGGCTTTTGAAACATCGGCCGGAACAAGAACAGGGGTGGTTCTATCGAAAATCGGAGCTCGCCTTTAGCTGGGTAATTGAGAAATACGCCAGCACTCTCCAAATGGTGCTGCGCCACCAGACCGTTACGCTATTAGTAACAGCCGCCACTCTGGCCGTCACCATTTTCCTGTTCATCATTGTCCCCAAAGGCTTTTTCCCCGTGCAGGATACAGGTGTCATTCTTGGCGTTTCCGAAGCTCCTCCTAGCGTCTCGTTCTCGGAAATGTCGCGCCTCCAACAGGCGCTGGCGAAGGTTATTTTAAAAGATCCAGCAGTCGAAAGCCTCTCCTCGTTCATCGGGGTCGACGGTATCAACACCGTCATGAACAGCGGCCGCATTCAAATCAATTTAAAGCCTCTGGCGCAAAGAGCCGGAGCCGGCGAAATCATCCGCCGCTTGCAGGACAAGCTGCGCTCGGTCGAAGGTATCACCCTCTATCTCCAGCCAGTGCAAGACCTCAGCGTCGAAGACCGCGTCAGCCGCACCCAATTCCAATACACCCTGGAAGACGCCGACCCCAAAGAACTCACCGACTGGACCAGCCGCCTGATCGAAAAGCTGGACACGCTCGGCTCCTTGCGCGATGTAGCGACTGACGAGCAGAACGGGGGCCTCGAAACCACCTTGGTCATTGACCGCGATACCGCCTCCCGCCTGGGCATCGGCATGCAGCAGATTGATGACACTCTCTACGACGCCTTCGGTCAGCGCCTCGTCTCCACTATGTTCACCCAGTCGAATCAGTACCACGTCGTGCTGGAAGTCGCTAAAGATTTTCGCAACGACCCCAGAGACCTGGCGGACATCTTCATTCGCTCCGCGGCCGGAACGGAGGTTCCGCTCAGTTCATTCACGCGCTACGAGGATTCGACTTCTCCCTTGACTATCAATCACCAGGGCCAGTTCCCCGTTGTCACTGTCTCGTTCAACTTACCTCCTGGCGAATCTCTAGGCAGCGCTGTGAAGGACATTCAGCGGGCCGAACAAGAAATCGGCCTCCCACAAAGCATTCACACGGAGTTTCAAGGAACAGCTGCGGCGTTTCAGAAGTCGCTGGCAAACGAGGCCTACTTGATTCTTGCTGCCCTCGTGGTGGTCTACATCGTCCTAGGCGTTCTTTATGAAAGTTTCATTCACCCCATCACTATCCTCTCTACCCTGCCCTCGGCTGGCGTTGGCGCCATTCTAGCCATCTTTGTGTGCCATGACGATTTCAACGTGGTCGCTCTCATCGGCATCATTCTCTTAATCGGCATCGTAAAGAAGAACGCCATCATGATGATCGATTTCGCCCTCGAAGCGGAACGTCAAGGCGGCAAGTCAGCCCCGCAAGCGATCTATCAAGCCTGCTTACTGCGTTTCCGCCCAATCATGATGACCACCATGGCCGCACTTTTCGGAGGCCTGCCTCTCGCTTTGGGATCGGGTGTTGGGTCTGAGCTCCGCCGCCCCCTAGGCATCACTATCGTAGGCGGCTTGATTGTCAGTCAGTTCCTCACTCTCTACACCACGCCCGTCGTCTATTTATTCTTTGACCGCGTGGCGAACCGCTTCCCTGGCCACCGGCGACATGAAGCGGAGCAGCGCGCGGAATTGAACGCTGCCATGGCAGTGGAGTCGCTTCGATGAATTTATCCGCTCCCTTCATTAAACGACCGGCCGCCACCACTCTCTTAACCGCCGCTTTAGCTCTCTCAGGCGTTCTTGCCTTTAAATTCCTCCCAGTCGCTCCCCTACCGGCCGTGGAACTCCCCACCGTGAGTGTTCACGCCAATCTCCCAGGCGCCAGTCCAGAGACAATGGCTTCCTCCGTGGCCACTCCGCTCGAGCGTCAATTCGGCCGCATCGCCGGCGTCACGGAGATGACCTCCTCGAGCCAGCTCGGCGGCACGGGGATCACCCTACAGTTCGACCTGGATCGAAACGCCGACGCAGCCGCGCGCGACGTCGAAGCAGCCATAAACGCCGCCCGCAGCCAGTTACCGGCAAACCTCCCCAGCAACCCCGGCTATTGGAAAATGAATCCCGCCAATGCGCCTATCCTGATGCTGGCACTCACCTCTGACGTCTACGACCGCGGCCAAATGTACGATATCGCCGACTCGATTCTCGCCCAGAAGCTCTCTCAAATCGACGGCGTGGGGCAGGTGCACGTGTGGGGCAGCTCGCGTCCAGCCGTGCGCGTCCAATTGAATCCGCATCTGCTGAACGCGATGGGATTAAGCATCACCGACGTGGCCACCGCCTTGCAAAACGCCAACGCCCACCAGGCCAAAGGCGCCCTCGGTAACGACCAAGTGTTTTGGCAAGTCGCAGCCACCGACGAGCTCTTCAAAGCATCCCAATACGCGCCGTTGGTAGTGAGATACCGCAATCAGGCTCCGGTAAGACTGGAAGATCTTGGTAATGTCCTGGATTCCGTCGAAGACACACGCAACGACGGCTCCGACAATGGCGAACCCTCCGTCGTCATAATGATCACCAAGCAGCCGGACGCCAACATCATCGACACCGTCGATCGCATCAAAGCGGTCTTGCCCCAACTGCAGGCCTCCGTCCCACCAGCCATGAAACTGGCAGTGGCCCAAGACCGCACCACTACTATCCGTGCCTCCGTCCACGACGTAGAGCGAACTCTTCTCATCTCGGTCTTCTTGGTAATCCTGGTGGTGTTTGCGTTCTTACGGAATGTCTGGGCCACTGTCATCCCAGGCGTCGCCGTACCGCTCTCGCTGCTCGGAACATTCGGCGTGATGTACCTCTTAGGTTATTCGTTGAACAATCTGTCGCTCATGGCGCTCACCGTCTCCACCGGCTTCGTCGTGGACGACGCCATCGTTGTTATTGAAAACATCACTCGCTACCTGGAGATGGGTTGGAATCCAATGCGCGCAGCGTTGCAAGGCGCGCGCGAAATCGGCTTCACCGTGCTCTCTATGAGCACCTCTCTCGTCGCCGTCTTCATTCCTATCTTGCTCATGGGAGGTATTGTGGGGCGTCTCTTTCGCGAGTTCGCCGTCACTCTAACCGCCGCCATTCTCATCTCACTCCTCGTTTCTTTGACCACAACTCCCATGATGTGCTCAAGGTTCCTGAAATCCCAACATGACAAGCGACACAACCGCCTCTATCGAGTCAGTGAACGCGCTTTCGAGTTGTTGCACAAGGCCTACGCGCGCAGCCTGAAGGTCGTACTTACGCATCCGCAGTTGACCCTCGTCATTACGCTAATCACCATTGGCGTCAATGTTTATCTCTACATCATCGTGCCCAAAGGATTTTTCCCGCAACAGGACACCGGCCAAATCGGCGGCAACATTGTGGCCGATCAGAACATCTCTTTCACCGCCATGCGCGAAAAACTGCATGCGTTCCTGCGCATTGTCGAGCAAGATCCGGCCGTCGACAACGTAACAGGCTTCACCGGCGGCGGCACCCTGAACACCGCGAGCATGTGGATGCAACTTAAGCCTTTGTCCGAACGCAAGGTCTCAGCCACTGACGTCATAAACCGTCTGCGCGGAAAGCTGGCGCGTATTCCGGGAGCAACCCTTTACTTAATGGCGGCGCAAGATCTAGGCGTCGGTGGCCGTGGGTCGAATTCCCAGTATCAGTTCACTCTACAGGCCGACAGTCTCAAAGACCTCAACGAATGGGCGCCCAAACTGTTGGAGAGACTTAAAACCATTCCCATCATTTTGGATGCCAACAGCGATCAGCAAATCCACGGCCTCGAATCCGAACTAGTCATCGATCGCGCGACCGCCTCACGCTTGGGAGTAAATCCCGAGGCTATCGACGCAACCCTTTACTCCGCTTTCGGTCAGCGCCAAGTCTCCACTATGTATACGGGGATGAATCAGTATCACGTGGTCATGGAACTCCTCCCCGAATATCAGCAGAATCCGTCGGCGCTCAACTCGATCTACGTGACATCCAGTAGCGGAACTCCCATACCTTTAGCCACCTTCTCCCACTACAAAACTGTTCTGAATTCCTTGACCGTAAATCACCAGGGCCCGTTCCCGTCCATCACCATTTCATTCGCACTCGCGCCCGGTATCGCGCTCAGCCAGGCCGTCGACGCCGTCGAAGAAGCGCGGCAAGACATCGGTATGCCCGCCAATGTCACCGCTCGATTCGCCGGCACCGCTCAGGTCTTTCAGGCCTCATTGAAAAATCAACCGGTCCTCATCTTGGCTGCCCTCTTGGCCGTTTATGTCGTTCTGGGCATTCTCTACGAAAGTTACATCCACCCAATCACGATCCTTTCTACCCTGCCTTCCGCCGGTGTCGGCGCATTGCTCGCTCTTCTGTTGTTCCACGTCGAGTTAACCGTCATCGCCATCATTGGCATTATTTTGCTGATTGGCATTGTCAAGAAGAACGCCATTCTGATGATCGATTTCGCCCTCGAAACTGAGCGCAAACAGGAGATTTCAGCCAAGAACGCGATCTACCAGGCCTGTTTGCTGCGCTTCCGCCCCATCATGATGACCACCATGGCCGCGCTCTTAGGCGGATTGCCCCTCGCTCTCGGCACCGGCACCGGCTCAGAAATGCGCCGCCCCCTCGGCATCACCATCGTCGGCGGTTTAGTCTTAAGCCAGTTGCTCACTCTCTATACCACCCCGGTTGTGTACCTCTATCTCGACAAGTTGCAACGTTGGTTCGGCGGCAAGAAACAGTTGAACCCGCGTCTGCAGCGCATACTAACCGAGGCCAACGCCGAAGGCGCAGGGTACTAATCTCGACTGTTACCGCCTAAGGTTCCCGCGGCACTCACGCTTTCCTTCCAGCAAACCGATATAAACAGCATGACTGCGGTTATTGCACCAGTGGAACAATTAGTAGCGGCAGTTTATGTCAGCTCCGCCACTCGAGCCTTACCAGAAGACGAAATTCTTGAACTGCTACGTATCGCGCGCCACAACAACGAAAAGCTCGACATAACCGGCATGCTCCTATATCGTGAAGGCAACTTCCTTCAAGTCTTGGAAGGCCCTGAGTCGGTTGTCAATTCACTGATCAGCAAAATCAAGCGTGATCCCCGCCACAAGGGCTTCATTCTCATGTCGCGCAAGAAGATTGAAGAGCGGCAGTTCGGAGAATGGCGCATGGCCTTCCGCAATATGAGCAAGGATCACTCCGGCGAAGAAGGCTATAGCCCATTTCTCGAACCCGGATTCGAAGACGACGAAATCGGTGAAGAATCGCAGCTTGTCTTCCGTCTCCTGCGCCGCTTCAAAGAAAACATGCGCTAAGTCCCCCGCGTCGCCTCATATGCCAGCAAAATCCAACCAACGATAAATGCCACTCCCCCAAACGGCGTAACCGCCCCTAAGATCCGCACCCCTGAAATCGCCAGCGCATACAAACTCCCCGAAAACAAGACAATCCCCAGCGCCATCAACCATCCCGCCCGCGCTTCCCCAGAAGCACTCAAAATACCAGTCCGCGCAAGCACCGAAACAAGCAGAATCCCGAGGCCGTGAACGAAATGATAGAACACGGCCTTCTCATAAACCCCTTGCGAATATTCATCCAGCCGGTCCTTCAACGCATGCGCGCCAAACGCTCCTATCCCAACCGCCAACGCCATAAACACCGCGCCTACCGCCGTCCAGTTCATGCATCTATTTGTAGCAAGTTACCCTACAATAAGATGCCATCGCCATCCGAAACCGCGGTCACCGAGTCCGTTCTCCCCACATCCGCTCCGCAAAAAACCTTCTTCGTCGTGCTGGCAGCCATCAGCTTCTGCCATCTCTTGAACGACATGGTGCAATCGCTCATCGTCGCTATCTACCCCAACCTCCAGAGCTCGCTGCACCTCAACCTCGCCCAGTTCGGCCTGATCAGCCTTACTTACCAGATCACCGCCTCGCTCCTGCAACCTTTTGTCGGTATCTATACCGATAAACATCCTCAACCCTTTTCCCTGTCCGTAGGCATGGGGTTCACCCTTTCGGGCATGCTTGTCCTCTCACGCGCCGCCAGCTTCGAGATGCTCCTCGTCGGCGGCGCGCTTGTCGGCGTCGGTTCGTCGATCTTCCATCCGGAATCGTCCCGCATTGCCCGCGTCGCTTCCGGCGGCCAACACGGATTGGCGCAATCTCTCTTCCAAGTCGGCGGCAACGGCGGTTCATCGCTCGGACCGCTCCTAGCCGCGTTCATCGTAACGCCTTACGGACAGGGCAGCGTCGCCTGGTTTGCTCCTGCTGCGATACTCGGTATTTTCATCCTGCTGCGGGTCGGCAACTGGTACAAGAGCCACATGGCCCGAACGGTAGCCGCTGAGCTTCAACCGAAACGCCCTGACAACATCACCCGGAAAACCGTCTGGATTTCCCTTACCGTCCTCATTGGATTGATGTTCTCCAAGTTCTTCTACCTGGCGAGCCTTTCCAACTACTACACCTTCTACCTCATCAAGAAATTCGGCGTCTCCGTCGCAACCTCCCAACGCTATCTTTTTCTGTTCTTGCTGTCGGCCGCCGTCGGCACTATCCTCGGCGGACCCATTGGAGACCGTATCGGCCGGCGTCTCGTCATCTGGTTTTCCATCCTGGGGGTGCTGCCGTTTACTCTGCTGTTGCCGCACCTTAACCTTTTCTGGACTGGTGTGGTCACCGTTCCCATCGGTCTGATTCTGGCCTCGGCGTTTTCAGCTATTGTCGTCTACGCGCAAGATCTGCTGCCTGGGCGCGTAGGCATGGTCTCGGGCATTTTCTTCGGATTGGCTTTCGGACTCGGCGGTTTAGGCGCAGCCGCCCTCGGCTGGCTCGCCGACCGCACCAGCGTCGAATATGTCTATCAACTCTGCGCCTATTTGCCCGCCATCGGGTTCTTAGCGGCCTTGTTGCCGAACTTCAAGAAATCTCGCGCCTAGCCACTACAGTTCGAGCATTGGTCCACACTCACCGTGTGTTCTTTCACCTGCTAAGACTAAGACGAGGTCGAAATTCCCTTGACTGATTGCGGTGGCACTCTTTTAGGCGTGGTCATCTTGACCATCTGCTTGAGCATGAATTGAGGGGCGATTCGGCTCATCGCCATCAGTACGTTAGCGAGACCAGGACGGATTTCCATCTTGCCCGCCTCAATGCCGGCAATCGCGTGCCTGGCAAGTATCTTGACGTCCATTCCCTTCTGCCCTTTCATTTCTTCCGCAAACTCGCCTCGGAACAGCGGCGTTTCGACGCCGGGCGGGGCCAACTCGATCACCGTAACGCCCGTGCCGTCAAGCTGCACTCGCAGCGATTGAGTAAATGAGTGAAGCGCGGCCTTCGTCGCAGAATATACCGGCGACGCGGGAAAAGGGATGAAGGCCAAACCGGAAGAGACGTTTATGATCAACGCTTCCTTCCGAGTTCTTAGATGCGGCAGGAACTGCTGGATCATCCGCACCGGTCCACTCAAGTTGATTTCAATCTCACGCGTAACGTCCGTAAGATCGCGGTCCTGATTAAGGTTCAGGTTGCGCATGATTCCGGCGTTATTGATCAGCGTATCCAGCGTAGGAAATTTCGACACCAAACTGTCGTGCAACACCGCTATTTCCTTCGGATCACTAACGTCGCTCTTAAACGTGTAGACACCGGCTAGCGCCCGCTCGGCGGCGCCCAGCTTTTCTTCGTCGCGGCCCGTGACGATCACCGTGTTGCCCCGCTGAAGAAGTTGCTTCGCCAGTTCAAGGCCGATACCGCTTGTTCCGCCGGTTATGAGAACGGTCTTTTTTTCCAGTTTCACTCTTAAACTCCTCAAGTTCGCTCGATTGCTTACTTTCCTGTATCCTAGCGCCTATACTATCCAAATGATAGTAGGCACTATTTAGTTCTATACTGACTAAAAGGAGAGTGTAAGAAATGCCAAAGATTTCCCAATTCACGGAAGAACAAATCGCCAAAGCGAGGGTCTATGCCGCCAGCACTCCCCCAGACGACCTGGATCCCAAGATCGAAGCCCTCGTTAACGACCTGATCGGTCGCGTAGCGGACAAGTGGACGATGCTAATCCTCGAGGTGTTGGTGGACAAGGGAGAGTTGCGATTCACGCGCCTGAGCGAATTGGTTGAAGGTATCAGCCCAAAGATGCTCACTCAAACGTTGCGCCACATGGAGCGAGACGGCCTGATTACGCGGACCGTGCATCCAGTCGTCCCGCCAAAGGTCGAATACAGATTAACGCATCTCGGCATGAATCTCGGAGCGGCCTTTTGCGGGGTTTGGGTCTGGGCAGCAGAAAACCTCGAACACGTTGAGCAGGCGCGCCGTGAGTTCGATGTGCGGCTGGCAGCGGCTAAGGAAGGAACGCTGTAGAGAACAACCTTACATTAGCAAACGGTAATCCATCCAACCGGCTGATGTGGCGCGGTTGCCGCCAATTGCAGCACTTAACGCCGCGCTGCCTGCACCGGCTCTTTCCACCACAGTTCGTTCGCCAATTCGCTCAAAGCCTGGGTCGGATAGCGGTTGCGCGGTTCCCAAAGCAACCACCCCTCCGCGCCCGCGTCCTCAGCCGCCTTGATCTGCTCGCGCAATTGCGGTTTCCCAAACGCCCGGTGATCGAACGCATAATCCGTGAACGCCTGCAGCCAAGGCCGGAAAACAATTCCCGAAAAGCCCGTCCGCTCCTTCGCCTTTTCCAGCGAAGCATAAACGATGCGATAGGGATCGTTCAACGGATTCCGCACGCCTGGAATCCCAAACTGAAATCCCGACGGATATAGCATGGGCGAGATGTAATCCACCACTTTCCCTACGTCTGCAAAAACCTGTCCAATCCCCGTGTCATTTTGATTCCAGGCAACGTAACCGAAATTGTCCGCCGAGAGAAACACGTTATATCGATTGAGTGCCTTCTGCGCCTGCGCCAAAAAACCCGAAATCGCCTCGCGCCGGTTCGTCTCAGTGGTCTCTTTCGAAAAACGCAGCCCTTTACGATCCGGGAACCGCACATAATCAAATTCCACCTCATCAAAACCCGCCTTAGCCGCCTCTACCGCAATCGCTACGTTGTAATCCCAAGCCTCTTGCCTAAACGGGTCCGTCCAATGCAGCCGTTCGTTATCGGAGAACAAACCACCGCCCGCGGCTCTCACCGCCAAATCAGGCCTCGCTAGCGCGAGCGGACTATCCTTAAACGTCACAATGCGGGCAATCGCATAAAGCCCACGCCGGTGCAGATCCGCAATGAGCGCCGGCGCATCCGGAATAGTAATCACGCGATTCGCACCTGTTTTCGCGACCATGGGAATGGACGTGCGAATCGCAACCAACCCCATGTCGCCTTTCACGTCAATCACCACACCGTTCAAATGCGCCTTAGCCAACGTTTCAAAAGCCTGTGCCCGCATCGTCTGCGAAGACACCGCCCAGAACGACATATATAGAGCCCGTACCTTCAAAGGCGACAAAGGAATCCGCAGCTCCGTCTCAGCCGGAACATGCAACCGCCCGTAACCCGCTGCCCGCAGATCAATGGCGCTGGCCTTGGTCTTGAATTGAAATTCCCCGTTGGCGCTTGTCTTCACAACCGAGCTATCCGCGCTCACCCATGCGTTTGCAATCGGCTGGTGCGTGATAGCGTCCACCACAACCCCATGTACCGTGCGCGGTACCGTCTGGCAAAACACAGCGAAGCTCAAGAATAATAGGAACAAAGCGACACGCATAATTAAAAGCCACATCGGCTCAAACCCATAGAGTCTATAGGAAAAGCTTGCCAAAAGCTCTTGACAGCCGCACTGCCAACTGCTACATTGTGTAGTGTTATCGTCTGTAGCGTATGGTCCTGCGCTCTCCCATCTCCGACCTGGAACGCGCCGTCATGTCCGTCATCTGGCACCACGGCAAGGCCACCGCCGCTGGCATCCAACAACATCTTGCCGCCGAACGACCTCTTAAAGACTCGCCCATCCGCACCGTCCTCCTTCGGCTCGAGGAAAAGGGCTACGTCCAGCACGAACTCAGCGGCCGAACCTTCATCTATTCCTGCCTCGAAGATCCTGCGGGCTTCGCCGCCCGCCGTAAAAGCGAGATTGTCGACCGCTTCTGCCACGGCTCCCTGGAATCTCTCCTCGCCGGCATGGTCGACGACGAACTCATCGATACCGACGAGCTGCAAAAAATAGTCGCTCGCCTCAGCAAAGAAAGGAACCAACGCAAATGAGTCTCCTCGATTGGCAAACCGCCAGTTCGGCCTTCGTTTCACTCGCCCTAGGCACAGTCATGCGCTCACTCATTCTCGCGTCTGTCTGCGGTCTGGCTGTCTGGCTGCTACGCTCGCGAACCGCCGCCCTGCGCTTCATGCTCTGGAAGTGGACTCTGCTCGCCCTCTTCGTCTTGCCATTCCTCATCAGCCTCACGCCGCCCGTGCCCAAAGCCGCGCATGCTCTCGCGCACATACAGCTAACGCCCCTAACCAACGAAGTCGCAGCCACGACACAGGAACCCGCAACTTACGCAACTCCAATCAAAAAGTCCCGCGTCTCGATCATCCTCATACCGCCGATCTCTCTGTTCGTCACGCTTCTTCTCCTCGCACGTCTGGCCTACACTCTACTCCAACTGCTCCGCATCGCCACTCACAGTCACTTCATCCCCGACCCGCGTTTTCACGAACTCGCCCATGATCTCTGGCTCCAAAGCGGTGGCGGCTCCAAACCCCGCTTCGCAGTCTCTCATGGACTCAGTGTCCCGGTCACGTTCAACACTGCATCAGACGCGTGGATTTTCCTCCCACCCGGCTGGTCTGAATGGGAAGAACCCAAGCTACGCGCCGTCCTTACTCACGAACTCGCGCACGTTCAGCGTGCCGATTCTGCCACTCTCCTCCTTGCATCTTTTGCCACTTGTCTCTTCTGGTTCCATCCACTCTCCTGGTTCCTGCAGCGCCAGCTTTCCCGCTTGGCTGAGGAAGCTTGCGATGAAGTAGTGCTCGCCACTGCCGCCACGCCCGAACAATATGCGCAGTTCCTGATCGCCTTCGCTAAGGACGTTCAACATCAACAAGGCCGCATCGCCATTCCCGCCACCGCCGTGGTGCGCAAATCCAATCTGCAAAAACGTATGGAACGTCTATTCACTCAAACCCGGCCCTTGAAAAACTGGTTCACCGTCGCCTTCTTCGCCCTCTTCGTTGGGACCCTCTATCTCACCGCCGCCGCTCGATTTAGCGACCCGCCCACTGAGCCTTCGACCAATTGGGAACCCTACGTCGCGTTCAGCCCAACGGACGTTGAAAATATCGAATCTGCCATAAACGCCAACCCCGATCAGGTGGACCTGCGCATGCAGCTGGCGGTATTCTTCGGCCATCAAGGCCAAGAGCAACCGTTCACCAGCCAGATGCTCTGGCTCATCAAACATCATCCATCGCTACCGGCATTGGCCGGTGAGCCGTGGTTCTCCTCACGCAACAAACCATTGAGCGACGCGGCCCACAACCAAATTCGCGCCGCTTGGGAGGACGCCGTCACAAAGAACCCAAACTCATCCCAGATCATCTTGAACGCCGCCAGTTTCATCGAACGAACCGATCAGGTTCGTGGCCTTGATCTCCTGCGAAGGGCCCAAGCGCTAGGACCCGCCCAACGAACTCGAGTTGGCTTTGAGATCGCAACTATTTATGCAGCCGCCGAGATGCAAGGTCTCGGCAGCCTGGGCATGTTGAACAACATTCAAATCACACCGGAGTCCGGCGCCAAGCTGCGAGCAGAATTGGCAGGCTCTCAAGATCCCGCCTTGCTGACCGCAACCGGTCGCCTTCTGGCCCAATTCTCTCTTCCACTCGGCAACCGTCCACAACAACAACGCGGCATAGAGTTGATCCAGCGGGCCGTCACACTCGACCTCACCAATCCCGAGTGGAAGCGCGCTCTTCAGCTCGTCGACCTCGCTCAGACGCTCTCCACCTCCTCCCCGCACCCGGAGGCAACCGGCTCGATCAGCGTGACTCAAGGTTCCGGCATAATCCTCTCGCCCGACGTTGCCGAAGCCAACCTCGTCAACCAACTTGAGCCTATCTATCCCTCCGACGCCCTCGCCGCCCACATCCAAGGAATCGTCGAATTCACTGCAACTGTCGGCCCCGAGGGTACCATCACCCAACTTCAACTCGTCCGCGGTCATCCGTCACTCGTCAACGCCGCCAAAGATGCCGTGCTCAAGTATCTCTACCACCCCGCCACGCAAAACGGCCAGCCCATTCCCTTCGTAACAGAAGTATTGGTGTCTTTTAAAATTCCAGATTAGAGAAAACCGTTATGAGTCTACCCCGCCTTCTCATAGTCCTCATTTCAACGCTCACCGCGGCGCCTGCGCTCGCCGCCGACCACGTAACGCTCAGCGGGAAAGTTGTCGACGATGCCGGCAAGCCAGTCGACCACGCCACCGTTTTGATCTACCACGCCGGCGTCAAGCAAGGTTACAGCACCTTCTGCCCTAGTTGCTACGTCGACTGTGGGAAACGCGCAATAACCAATCTGGACGGAACCTTCACTATTCAAGGCGTCGACTCCGACCTCCTATTCCAGCTTCTTGCCGTCCGCGACCGATTTCAGCCGGCCTTCGTGAATCATGTCGATCCATTGGCCCCAATTGGCCCAGCGGCGGTGCTAACGCCCAAGACAAAAACGCCGCTGCCATCAAACATGGTGCGCGGCCACGTTGTGGACGATCAAGGTCGCCCGCTGCGCGACGCCGTGGTTCAGCCAGAAGGGATTTCGACAACCACTCTGCCGAACGGTAAGCCCAGCAAAGACGAGGTCAGTATGTACGGAACAATCAAGGGATTGGAACCTGTCGCCATCACAGACGGAAAAGGCGATTTTGAAATCTCCCATGACAAAGGCGCCTTGGGAATGATGTTGTTATTCGAAGCACGCGGTTTCGCCCCGAAGCTGCAGGCACTGTCTACGGGAGTCGAACGAACAACAGTCTCTGTCTCCCAAGGCGCAGCCGTCCGAGGCCGTCTCATCGACCACGGTCAGCCGGTCGCCGGGGCCGAAATTGGCCTGATCGCGCGCAATCGCGGCGGATTTGGCGGCCATCTCACAATCATCGGCAACCCTTACGACGAAATTCGCGTCGGTACACAAGCCGACGGTTCATTTGTTCTGGCCGACGTGCCATCCCCGGTAGAGTGGTATGTCTACGCCAAGATGGAATCCGTCTCCCAGCGGGGCGCTACCGAACCCGTTCCGTGCGCAACCCGTAGCGCTGGAGAAGTTGTCGACGTCGGGGACCTTCACATTCAACCCGGTCATCGGCTCCGCGGCCAAATTGTTTTAAGCGACGGCGCAAAGATTCCTCCGGGAATGCGCGTCACCATCGCTTCTGATCGTGCGTTTGACAGTCAAACCATGCTCATCCAGCCAGACGGCAGCTTCGCATATGCCGGACTCCCCACGGGCGCTTATGAAATTTTTGCCTCCGTTCGCGGATACCGTGCCGCAAACGCAATCGGGAAGTTGTCGATTGACCACGATGTCGATGACTTCAAACTGATGCTGGAGCGCGATATTCAGCCGTAGTAGTCCCAGTCGTCGCATAATAGAGTTTATGCCTCACAATCTAATTCAGCGCTTGCTCGCCCTTTGCTTGTTAACCTGCCTCGCCGCCTTCTCCGCGCTCGCGCAAGACTACAAGGCCCTGCTCGGCAAATGGGATATGACATCCGAAACGGACGCCGATCCCGTAAAGTGGACATTGATCCTGAAGGAAACCGACGGCAAACTCACCGGCTCCTTGTCGGCCGGCGACCAAGAAGTACTCGTCAAGAACTTTTCATATGCCGATGGAGTCCTAAAGTTCAAGGTGCCGTATGAAGGCCAAGACTACGACATAGAACTTAAGTCGGCCGCCGACAAGTTGGTTGGCCCGTGGAGCGGTGACGGGAATTCCGGTCGCACATCAGGGACGAAGACCTAATCGCTGCCGCGCTTACTTCGCTTTATCCAGCCAGGTCCAGCGCCGTGGCGCTGCCTCACAACGTGAAGTATGGTGAAGGTTAGTGCACCCACGATGCTGACTGAGTCGAACTTGCGCGATCCGGTGCTGATCAATACGATTGGCCACACAGCGGGAGTGCTGTTGTTCGGTTTCATTATTAGTCTGTTTCTGCGTGATCGCAGGGCCCATGGCATCCGCCAGACGAAACTGTCTCTCCTCGCCGCCTGTCTGGCATTAGGCTGGAACGTCGGATCGCTGGTGGCGCTTGCGACGGGCGATCCCGCGTCTGTTTCCATGGCGATTGTGATGGCGGCCAGCTTTTCGGTGTTGAGCCTTTTGCCCGCTGTTCTTTTGCAAATCGCTCTGCAGGGTGAGCTACGTTGGGTCGCGAGTGCAGGCTACGTCATTAGCGCCATAGCGATCTTGCTGCACCTAAGCGAACTGTTCATCAGCGGTCCCGCACCCCATCAAGCGGCACTTTTGGTTGTGGCCGTGGGCTTCGGTATTCTCACTTTCGTAGCGGTACTCATGAAGCGCCGCACGGGAGCAACGGAATGGTTCTCGCTGGCATGCCTGCTGTTATTTGCAAGTTCGTTCCCGCATTTTGGTTATTTGCATTTGCGCTCGCCATGGGCGGCGGAAATCACCTGGCATCACGTGGGCATTCCGGTGGCCATCATCGTACTGCTGCAGGACTACCGTTTCTTGCTGCTTGACACCTTCATTCGGTTTCTGCTGAACTCCAGCCTTGCCGCCGCTTATGTCGCTTCGATTCTGTTTCTGAATCAGCGGTTTCACATCTGGGGCATGCTGAGCTCTAACATGTTTCTAAGCGGATTGGGGCTCGTTGCAGTGTGTCTCTCGTTGATTCTTTTCGCGCACATCCGCAACTTACTGCAACACTGGATTGGCCGCGTTATTTTCCGGCGGCAGAATTTGGATGACCGCATCCACCGGATTACGCAGCTACCCGCCCAGACTCAGACCGAAGACGAGTTGCTGCTGAGCGCAGCGCGGGAAGTGGGGGCGCATGTGCGCACCAACCGTTTCGAGGTCGTGGCAGACCTTGGCATTACTAAGCAGATAGACGAACCTGCCCTGTTGTTTGGCGGCGTACTCAACTCGCATCTGCCCGCTAAGCTTTATTGGGCCGAAGCGCAAATCCCGCTGCGCTTTTCGAGCGGCGAAATAAGATTTCTGCTGACCGGTCCGCGGCGTGGGCGTCAGCGCTATCTAAGTGAAGACTTGGACGACATGCGGCGTCTTGGTTCCGTGATTGTCGAATCCGTAGAACGGTTCCGCTCGGAAGAGCTCAAGCGCTTAGCCACACAAGCGGAGTTGCGAGCGCTACAAGCGCAGATTAACCCGCATTTTCTGTTCAATGCATTCAATACGCTCTACGGGACGATTGATCGCGGCTCCGTTGAAGCGCGCCGCCTGGTTCTCAACCTCACGGATATATTTCGCTACTTCCTGCAGGGAGACCGTTCCTTCATTCCGCTTTCCGAGGAACTGCGAATCATAAAGGCGTATCTCGAGATAGAAGCCCTCCGGCTCGGAGACCGGCTCGAAACCGAGATCGATGTGAATGAGTCCGCGTTAGTGGTGATGATTCCCATCCTATCTATACAACCTTTGGTAGAGAACGCAGTAAAACACGGTGTGGCGGCCAAGCTAGGGCGTGGGCGCGTGGTTTTACGAGTCCAAAACGAACACGGCGTCCTGCAAGTGAGCGTGGAAGATACCGGACCGGGTTTTGTTGGCAACGGTTCCTCCGTCAGCCATGATGGCGCGGGTGTGGGACTCGCCAACGTAAGGCGTCGACTCAATCTTTCTTACGGGCCGGAAGCGACGCTTGATATCTGTTCCAGCGAACTTGGCTCGAAGGTTAGTTTCGCGATTCCTGCTGTTACGCATGCTCAAAACGCAAAACGGGAAGTGGGAGTCGCCTAGCATCTTCGTTCGAGCGGACAGCGAATACAGCTTCAGTCTTTTGAAAGAGCGGGTAGGAGGCGCGCGGAGTTCAAAATAAACGCCGTCTCCGAGCAAACGTGGATCAATGCCGCCGCAATAGGGTTTAGCACTCCGCACATGGCCAGAACAATGCCAACAACGTCAACCGCGATCGTGCCAATGAAGTTCGTAAGAATTACCCGCCGGCAGCGCTTTGCTATGTCGACAACTTCGCTGAATTTAGCCAAGTCGTTGCCAATGAGAATAATCCCCCCGCTTTCCCGGGCGATATCGGTTCCAGATCCCATCGCCACGCCGACGTTCGACTCCACCAAAGCTGGGGCATCATTGATGCCGTCCCCCACCATCGCGACTTTATGACCGGCAGCCTGCAATTCCCTGACGCGCTCCAGCTTACCCTGCGGTAGCAGTCCAGCTACAAAGTCATTTACCCCTAATTCCTGCGCAACAGCTCTCGCAATGGGAACGCTATCTCCCGTCATAAGTAAGACTCGAATGTTCATCTGCTGCAAGCTCCGCACGGCCGGTCCGGCGGAACGCCTGACGGAGTCGGAAATCTGAAATTTGCCCAACAGTCGACTGCCCTGCGCCACGAATACCTCCGCACACGAACTGCTTTGACCGCCAAGGACATCGATACCCAGTCTGGCGATGAAATCACGTGACCCGACGAGTGTCGGCAGATGCCCCACCCAGCAGTGAATTCCTTTGCCTGGCAAATAATGAATATCTTCCGATTCAAGCAATGGAACCTCTCGCGCCGCTGCTTTTCTTACAATCGCTCTACCCAGAGGGTGCTCGGAGAAACGCTCAGCGGAGGCCGCGACAGACAAGAGTCCTTCTTCCGACACTCCTGGCTCGGGGACAATGGCTCTCACCTCTGTGTCTCCGTATGTGAGTGTGCCGGTCTTGTCGAGGACAACGGTATCGACAGAGCTGAGCCGTTCCAAATACAAACCACCCTTAACAATCACTCCGCGCCTGGCCGCCCGCCCCACCGCGCCTAGAATGGCGAGCGGCGTTCCAGCGGCGACGCCGCAAGCCCCGGCTACGATGATCACAGAAATAGTTGCCCGCGAATCGTGCGTCACTACAAAGGTGATGAAGGCGGCGCTCAAGGCGAAGTAGACCAGATACGCAGCCAACTGATCGGCCAGCCTTTGCACCGGCGCCCGGCTCTCTTCGGCCCGCTCGACGGCTTCGATGATTTTCCCGAACGCCGTATCCGTTCCGACTTTGGCAACGCGAACTTCCAAAACGCCCGATTGATTCATGGTCCCGGCGTAGACACTGTCACCCGCCACTTTCTCCACTGGCAGCGATTCGCCGGTGATAGCCGCCTGAGCTACAAATGAGTTCCCTTTGACCACGTCGCCATCCACCGGGATACAGCCGCCCGGGCGAATCACCACAACATCGCCGGCGACGATATCGGCCAAGCTTTTCGATTGGGTGCCGGACGCAGAAACCAGCTCGGCCAGTTTTGGCAACTGATCGGTCAACGCGCGCAAGGCGTGCCTTCCACGCTCGATGGTTTTCTCTTCCAAAACCTCTGCAATCAGCACAAAGAAGACGATCACCAGCGCAGTGAAAATTTCGCCAATGACGAGCGCCGCGGCGAGGGCAATCGTCATCTAGAGTTCCATGGTCATGCGTCTTGACCATAGATCAAGCGCCGCCTCTTTGAAGATTGGATAGCCGCCAACGATTGCGCAGACCAGACCCAGCAGATCTATGCGCGCGAAGGGTTGCCAAACCTTCAGCCAGCAAAGCAGTATTGCGAGCCCGACAAAAGCGATGCGCGCATACTCGATCCATTCACTTGACGCGTTCTCACTCTCTTCTGCGCCGGCGCAGCATCCCTCAGCCGTCACAGGCCTGAACCTTCGAAGCAACTCTCCAAACGGAACGAGTCTTCGTATGCTAATTTGTTGGCTTTGAGTTTTCAAAGCGCGCACCCCTGGGGAAGACTACTCGATTGTAGTGCTGTGGAGTACGGATATCACCAAAACTCGAATAGACGGACTAAGCCGGCCAATGAGCGGCGACGATATGCGCTTTGGCGGTTGCCTTCAGCGCTAGTCCGAACTTGCGGCTATAAGTTTGCCGCTCGGTCCATTCGTAGCGGGAACCGCCCGTCTGCTGACAAGTTCAACCCGCCCGCGGCATTTTTCTAAAGAATTCGCTATAGGAATCGCAGACTAATAAACATGCCAAAGACGATTCCAGCAGCCCTGATCGCTACTTACTTCTTACTAACATGCGGCGGTACGCCGAGTTTCGCTCAGTCTACTGGCGGTAACTCGGGAACGGTTCGCGGCTCGATTCTAGACCCTTCGGGAGCAGCTATTCCGGGCGCTACGGTAGAAATACAGAATCCCGTTTCGGGCTATGACAAAAGTGTCCGCTCGAACGCGCAGGGATACTTCGAATTAGACAACATCCCGTTTAACAACTATCATCTGAGCGCATCCGCGGCAGGATTCCAAGGAAGCGAGCAAGATGTAACCGTCCGCTCGGCCTTGCCCGTTGACGTTAAGATCGCCGTTGAGCTCGGCACGGCCAACGAAACAGTAACCGTGACCGAAGCGGGCGATCTAGTCGAAAAGGATCCCACTACGCATACCGATGTCGATCGGGGATTATTCGACAAACTTCCTTTGGAGAGCGCCTCCTCGTCACTTAGTTCATTGGTAACGCTCGCGACGCCGGGAATTTCGGCCGACTCAAACGGTTTGTTCCATGGGCTTGGCGATCATGCCTCGAACTCGTTCTCGCTCGACGGCCAGCCGATTACCGACCAGCAGAGCAAGGTTTTCTCGAACCAGATTCCGGTGGATTCTGTCCAATCGATGGAAGTCATTGAAGGTGCCCCTCCAGCGGAGTTCGGCGGCAAGACCAGCGTGGTAATTGTGGTGACCACGCGATCCGGTATGGGTGTTAGCACGCCGCATGGCGATATAAGCGCTTCCTACGAGTCGTTCGGAAGTTCAAGCGGCGCCGCCGATCTTGCGTATGGCGGGCAGACTTGGGGAAACTTCATTTCGGTGAACGGTCTGAACACAGGCCGTTTCCTCGATGGTCCGGAGTTCCAAGTCTCCCATGACCATGGCAACGAAGAAAACGTGTTTGACCGCTTGGATTTCAAACTTTCCGATGCGTCCACAGTGAACCTGAATCTCGGCTTCACGCGGTCGTGGTTCCAAACGCCAAATTCCTATGACGCGCAGAACGCGACGGCGTGGAACGGACTCGTGGTAGATAACGGCGGCCTTGGTCCCAATGGTTTACCGGTCGGCTCGGAAGATCAGCGCTCGCAGATCAGGACATTTAACATCGCACCGGTCTGGACCCGCATACTCAACCCCCACACGGTGTTCACGTTTGGTGGGTTCTTCCGGCAGGATCAATATAACTACTATCCAAGCGCCGATCCATTCGCTGACTTCACGCCCGATCTGCAGTCTGCAACGGTGGCGCAGAATCGCCGACTCACCAACGCCGGCGGCCGAACGAACATCGCGTACGTGAATGGCAGTCACAACATGAAAATCGGCGCGACCTATGAGCACACATTTATCACCGAAAGGGATGCTTTTGGTTTGGTGGATCCAACCGCAAATGCCCCCTGTCTAAATGCCGACGGCAGCGCGTACACCAGCCCTCTTGTGACCAACCCGGCTGGCTGCACGGGAGGGCTGCAGCCGAACATTGGCCAGGGATCGGTTCCGGCTTTTATTCCGATTCTAGCCTGTTACGACCTAACTAGAACGGGACCGCTGCCTGCTTCCGACGGCTGCCCCAATATAACGAGCGGCCTTTATGGGTTCTTTGGCCATGCCGATGTCAAAGAATTTGCCTTTTACGTTCAGGATGCCATTACCATTCGCAATTGGACTTTCAATCTCGGCGTGCGCTTCGACAAATACAATGGCATTGTGAGCGCTGCGCAGGGGGAACCACGCCTAGGTATTGCCTACAACTTCAAGCCGACCAACACGGTCTTCCGGGCATCCTATGCGCGTACCATGGAGAGCCCCTTCAACGAGAACCTGGTGCTGGCCAGCCTCGGTTGTAACTACCCGGTCATCGTCGCATTCCAGACGCTGGTCCCAGGTGGCGCTTGCGTTTCCACAACACCATTGAGTCCTGGTCACCGCAACGAGTTTCACGCCGGCCTCACGCAGGCGTTTGGAAAGTACCTGGTTGTCGACGCAGAATACATCTGGAAGTACACACATAAAGCCTTCGACTTTAGCGTCCTCGGCAACACGCCCATCACGTATCCGATCGAGTGGCAGAGTTCGAAGATTCCCGGCTATGCCGTCCGCGCTAGCGTACCAAATTACCATGGGTTTACGGCGTTTGTGGTTTTCTCAAGTGTGGCGGCGCGTTTCTTCGGCCCACAAGTGGCCGGCGTTGGCGCGACCCCGGGTGCGGTTACCGTATTCCGCATAGATCACGACGAACTTTTCAATCAGACTACGCACCTGCAATACCAGCCCTGGAAGCGCGGGCCGTGGCTCGGCTTCAATTGGCGCTACGATAGCGGACTCGTGGCTGGTCCGGTACCATGCGCCGGCGGCAACTGCGCGAATGGCCCGAATGGCACCGACAGCATCGTGGACGTCTCCGGCCTGACCCCTGACCAGCAGTACGAGGGGGGACTCTACTGTGGAAGCGTGCATGCTACCCCAACAACTCCCATTAGTCCGACCGGCCTATGTCCGGCCTCCAAGTATGGGTCCACGCTTGTGTCGATTCCTGCCGCGGGCACAGAAAACGACGATCACAATCCGCCGCGGATTGCATCGCGCAATCTATTTGATATTGCCATCGGGCATGACAATATTTTCAACGGCGATAAGTACAAGTTCAGCGCCCGGCTCACAGTGGTGAACCTGCTGGACAAAGACGCGCTATATAATTTCCTCTCGACCTTCAGCGGAACTCACTATGTGACGCCGCGGGCCATTACAGCCACACTGGGATTCCATTTCTAACACCCGTAAACGGAGCCTGAAGTATTGTGGAGGTAAGCGCGAACAGGAGGGCTGTTGCTGGTCCGTTCACCGGCTCTCTCAGGCCGTTTATGCCCATAAGGAGATCACATGCCAGTAAATGCTAGCTTGGCTGACCCGGATCGACCCTATACTGCGGCATTGCCTCTTTTGCGCGTGCTGGTAGTAGATGATGAACCGATTGCCAGAAAAGTTTTGCGGCAGGAACTCGATTGCCTAACGGGAGTCGAGGTGGTGGGCGAGGCGGATAATGGCAAAGCGGCGTTCGAGCAGATCTCCGCGCTTAATCCGGATCTTGTGTTCCTCGATATTCAAATGCCCATGATGGGCGGTTTTGAGTTGCTGAACCACCTCACAAGCGGCCCCATGCCCGCCATTATCATGGTGACCGCATTCGATGAGCACGCGATTCGCGCCTTCGAGGCTGGCGCCATCGATTATCTACTCAAGCCCGTCAGTCAGCCGCGCTTGCAACAGGCCGTGGAACGCGCCAACCGTCTTCGTGGTAACCCGCGCGCTCTTGCGGAAAACATAGCCACCTTGCAGCAAATCGGCCCTGTGGGTTCTTCCCCTGATTCCCGTCTTCGTAAAATTGTTGGCAAAGCCGGCGAAGAATACTTCCTGTTAAGCCCCGAAGAGGTTCTTGCTTTTCAGGCCAGCGGGGATATAGTTTGGATCATCACCGCTAAAAAGCGTTATTTGGCCACGCAGAATCTAAAGACTCTGGAAGAACGATTGAGTGCCGATTCGTTCCGCCGCGTTCACCGCAACGCGTTGGTGAACGTGAACCAAATCCGTAAAATGAGCATACTCACAAGCCAGCGCTGGCTCATCACACTCAGCAACGGCCAGGAATTCATTGTGAGCAAACGCCAAGCCCGCAACGTTCGCGACGTGCTGCACTGGTAGGCAGGTCCGCTTGCGGCAAGATTAGCCCGTTCACCGCCAAATCTAGTTCGTTTGTCAGATTTGCCTCAAGAACCAGCGGCTAACGGGTAAAATTAAAATATGCACAAGTTTGCGTCGGTGGCCCGTACTGCGGGTATTTTGTTGTTTACCTGCGGCGGAGCACTGAATTTCGCTCAATCCACGGGCGGTAATTCGGGGACCCTGCGCGGCGTAGTGCAAGATCCTTCGGGAGCATTGGTGGCGAAAGCCAGTATCCAGATCGAGAATCCGGTTTCACATTTCACGCAGACCGCTCAAAGCGACAACCAGGGAAGTTTCCAATTCATAAATCTGCCGTTTAATAATTATCGTCTGGTGGTTTCTGCCCCTGGCTTTCAGTCTGAGATCGACCAGGTGGATATTCGTTCCTCGGTTCCAACGCAGGTGAAGATCAGTCTGAAATTGGGATCCACCGCAACGACCGTTGATGTCGTAGCGGAAGGCGGCGAGTTGGTGGAAACTGATTCCACTGCGCATACCGACGTGGACCGTGGGCTGTTCGAAAAGCTGCCCTTGGAAAGCCCGACGTCTTCAATGAGCGCCTTAGTAACGAACTCGACGCCGGGTGTTTCGGCAGATTCAAACGGATTGTTTCACGGACTCGGCGACCACGCTTCGAACTCATTCTCGCTCGATGGCCAGCCGATCAGCGATCAGCAGAGCAAAGTGTTTTCGAATCAGATTCCGCTTGAGGCCGTTCAATCATTAGAAGTGATTGAAGGCGCGCCGCCGGCCGAATATGGCGATAAGACAAGCCTGGTGATCGTAGCGACGACACGATCGGGGCTTGGCGTAACTACACCGCACGGAGATATCAGCACGTCCTACGGCACGTTCGGAACTTCCAATCTCGGCTTAAACCTGGCGTACGGTGGGCAGAAATGGGGCAACTTTATCTCGGCCAGTGGACTGAATACAGGCCGTTTTTTGGATGGGCCAGAGTTCCAGACTTTTCACGACCATGGCAACGAAGAAAATGTCTTTGACCGCGGGGACCTGGATGTGACTCCGGCCACGACATTGAGCCTTAACACGAGTTTTACCCGGTCGTGGTTCCAAACGCCAAACTCCTATGACGCGGAGAACGAAACGGCTTGGTCCGGCTTAGCTGTCGATAACGGAGGCCTAGGGCCAAACGGGCTTCCCGTGGGTTCAGCAGATCAGCGTTCGAAAATCACTACCTTCAACGTAGCGCCCACAATTAACCATATGATCAATTCGACGACTGTGCTAACGGTGGGAGCCTTTATTCGGCAGGATCAATACAATTACTATCCGAGTGATAACCCATTCGCAGACTTTTCGCCGGGAGTGCAGACAGAGACTATTGGGCAGAACCGGCGCCTGACCAACGCAGGAGCACGCGCGTCACTTTCATATGTAAAAGGGATTCACAACCTCAAGATTGGCGCCGTTTACGAACAAACTTTTATCACTGAAAGGGACCGATTTGGAATTGTGGATCCAGCGTTCAATGCGCCTTGCCTGAACGCGGACGGCTCCGCCGACACGAACCCGGCCATTACGAACACCTCCGAGTGTTCGGGAGGTCTCGCAGCGAATCCAAACTATATCCCGATTCTTGCCTCGATTGACTTGACTCGCCCCAGCACAGCCACCGGACTCTATGGTTATTTTGGTCACTCGGACATAAAGGAGCTGGCGCTGTATATTCAAGACACCATAACGATCAAGAATCTGACATTGAACCTGGGCTTGCGCGGAGATAAATACAACGGCATCACCAGCGCGGGCCAGGCCGAGCCACGTCTTGGTGTGGCGTACGATTTCAAACCGACCAATACAGTGTTGCGTGTTTCCTACGCGCGCACAATGGAGACCCCTTTCAATGAAAATCTGGTGCTGGCCAGCGAAGGCTGCACCAATCCAGTGGTGAATGCCTTGGAGACCCTGGAGGAGGGCTATCCGTGCCTGACTTCGGCACTCAGTCCATCCACTCGCAACGAATATCACGTAGGGCTGCAACAGGCGTTCGGCCGTTATCTCGTAATCGATGCACAGTACATTTGGAAATACACGGACCGAGCTTTTGATTTTAGTGTTCTAGGCAACACGCCAATCACTTATCCGATTGAGTGGTCAAAGTCGAAGATTCCAGGCTACACTATACGCGCCAGCCTGCCAAACTTTCATGGCCTCACTGCTTATGTTGTGATGTCCTCCGTGGCAGCGCGCTTCTTTGGGCCGCAGGTCGCCGGCATTGGTTCAACTCCCTCTTCAGTGGGAGACACATCGGTTTTCCGCATCGATCACGATGAACGCTTTAACGAGACGACCCACATCCAATACCAGATTGGGAAGAGAGGGCCGTGGATCGGCTTTAACTGGCGTTACGACAGCGGTCAGGTAGCGGGCCCGTTGCCGTGCGCCGGTGGTGATTGCGCGAACGGGCCGAACGGGACTAACACAGTGGTGGATGTGTCGGAACTAACCCCGGATCAGCAATATGAAGCGGGGCTTGCCTGCGCCGGTGTAAAGGCGACTCCCACGACGCCTATTAGTCCGAATAACCTTTGCCCCGCTTCTGAGTACACATCCAACTTGGTGAGTATTCCAGCCGCCGGCACTGAGAACAACGACCACAATCCTCCGCGCATCGCGCCGCGCAATCTGTTTGACCTAGCCGTGGGACATGACAACTTATTCAAGGGCGATAAGTACAAATGGAGCGCCCGCCTTACGGTCGTCAATTTATTAGATAAAGAGGCACTGTACAACTTCCTCTCTACGTTTAGCGGAACACACTATGTCACGCCGCGGACGCTGACGGCAACTATCGGCTTCCATTTTTAGATAAGTTCTCTTTGGACACGGCCCAGAACACCTGCGGGTATTCTGGGACTGCCATGTCTCATCTCCGTCGCTCTTACTTGTTGCCCGCGCTTCTTCTCACGGGCCTTGGGACTGTAGTCCCGCAAGCACTCTCTCCGCTAGATTCAAGTGCGCTGGTGGCCAAAATCCAGGCCGAACTCGAAGGTCCTTTCCCTCCCATAGAAGGCAAGTTCGATGCCGATGTTCCACATGGCGAGTTCATTCAAGGCATAATCACTGATTCGAAAATTTTTCCAGGAACGGAAAATGGTTTTCAAGTTTACGTGCCCGCTCAGTACGATCCGGCCAAGCCGGCCTGCCTCTTGGTGAAGCTCGATGGCTTAGGCTCTTTTGAGGGTACGGTGCTCGACAATCTCATTGCTCACAAAGAAGTGCCGGTGATGATCGGCGTAGGCATTGTTCCGGGAACAATTTGGAAGGACCCGGTCGGAACGCCAAAACGGCAAGCTTTGCGCTTCAATCGATCTTACGAGTTTGATAGCGTGAACAATCATTTTCCGGTATATGTACTCAACGAACTGCTGCCGGCGGTGGAGAAGTTGAGCACGCGCGATGGTCGAATCATCAAGATTTCACCTAACGGCAACGACCATGCGGCTACGGGCGGCAGCACAGGCGGTATTGGTTCCTTCACGCTGGCTTGGCAACGCCCCGACCAATTCAGCCGCGTCTACTCCGTGATAGGAACGTTCGTTTCCATGCGCGGTGGCCGCGAATACCCAGCGCTCATCCGCAAAACCAATCCGAAGCCGATTCGCATTTTCCTGGAGGACGGCTCAGCGGACGCATGGAATCCGCTATTTGGTTCCTGGTACGATGCCAATCTGAATTTGGAATCCGCTCTGACGTTTGCGGGCTATGACGTTGCTCACGCTTGGGGCAGTCACGGGCATGACGGTCGACCAGGGCAAGTGATTTTTCCCGACGTGATGCGCTGGCTTTGGCGCGACTATCCGGAACCCGTCAAGAGTGGGGTGTCGCAAAATAGCACGCTCAAAGAGGTGACCTTGCCGGAGGAGGGTTGGCAGCGCATCACCCAAAGCTTTCAGGGAGGAAGCGGGCTAGCCGCTGATGCGAAGGGCGACGTCTACCTAAGCGACTCGGAGGCTGTTTATCGCGTTGCGGGCGACGCAACGCCGACCGTGTTCGCCAAACATAGATGGGAGATTGCGGGCGAAGCGTTTGGTCCCGACGGACTCTTATATTGCGTCGCGCCGATGGCGAAGAAAATTATCGCTCTTAATCAGGAGGGCAAGGGCCGGACAGTTGCCGAAGGCATTACGGGCCGCGGCATCGTCGTCACGCACGATGGCGCCCTGTATGTGAGCGAGCCGGGCGCGCACAGTGACATGCCGAGCCGGCTGTGGCGGATTAAAGGTGGCGACAAAAGGGTGGTAGACAAGGGATTACTCTCCGCTTCGGGAGTCGCCTTTTCGCCCGATGGCTTACTGTTCTACGCTGCCGAAAAAAGCACGCAATGGATTTACAGTTATATAGTTCAGCCTGACGGCCTTTTCAGAGATAAACAGCAGTACTACTGGCTGCACATGACAGACATCCCAAATGACAGTGGTGCGGAGGATCTGGCTGTCGACACGCACGGCAATCTCTACGCGGCCACGCGCATGGGCATCCAAATCTGCGATCAAAACGGCCGCGTGCGTGCGATCCTGCCGCTGCCCACACCCTGCGGACCCGTGCGGAGTCTCTGCTTTGGCGGGGAACATTTTGACGTGCTTTACGTCACCGACGGAACGCAGGTTTTCCGGCGCAGGCTCAAAGTGCGCGGCTTTGCGCCGTGGGGGCCCGCAGTGACAGTTGCCAGCCAGGGCGCCGGTTGATGGCGATTTTTGGCCGGTAGAATCTGAATTTGTTGGAATAAAGCCAGTGACAGTCACGGCCTTTCCACCAATCGATATCTCAACCAAATTGGCGATTACGCGATTACCATCGGGATCGGCATGTTGGTCGGCCTGGAGCGCGAGTGCTCCCAAAAAGACTTGGGCACGCGAACGTTCACCATCGTCGCCATGGCGGGTACGCTCAGCGTCCTAGCAGCGCCAGAGGCGGCTTATGTCACGTTCGCCGGCGTCCTGCTCATTATCCTGCTGGCTGGATTGCGTAACGTGCATGAAGGCAAAGCCATAGAAACGACCACGTCAGCCGCTGTGATCGCAACATTTGTGATGGGCATTTTTGGTTGGGCAAGGGCATCACTATACGCCCATTGCTTCGGCCATCCTCATGACGGCGCTTCTGTCGCTCAAGCCGGCGCTCACCCATTTTGACGGAGAGTTGCAAGTCGCCGAGGTACGAAGTGCCGTTCTGCTCGGCCTGCTTGCCTTTGTAATCTACCCGATATTGCCGGATCATCCAATAGATCCCTGGCATTTGATTAATCCGCGTGAGGCTTGGCTCACTGTGGTGGTAATCGCCGTCCTCGGGTTCACTAATTACGTCCTTCTTAAGTTGTATAGTTCGCGCGGACTTTACTACTCAGCCGTTCTCGGTGGCATGGTCAACAGCACAGCCACCATCGCCGAGTTGTCAGGTCTACTCGCTGGCCGGGCCGAGAACGAAAGCGTCATGGCGCTCGCCATCACCATCGACTTCCTCACCATTGTTGCGATGTTTATTCGCAACCTGCTGATTCTTGGAATTTTTGCGCGCGCGCCGCCGTACCCATCGCCATCGCACCGTTGACGATCATGAGCTTGGGGGCCCTCGCTTGCATATGGCAACAGAGAAAACACAGTCAGGGCCAAATTGGCGATGTGCGGCTGTCATCGCCCCTTTCGCTATCGAAAGTACTTAAATTCGGCTTGATCTTCTTAGTTATAGAAGTAATGGGAAACGCCGGGCAACGTTATTTTGGGCATTTGGGGTTTCTGTTGGTAAGCGTAATCGGTGGCTTGGTGTCGAGCGCCAGCACAGCCGGCGCCGCTGCGACCCTCGCCGCAAACGGAAAGATCACGGCAACGACAGCGGGGCTTGCGACTGTACTGACATCCATGGCGAGCGCGCTTTCAAACTTACCTTTCCTGCATCAACAGATCAAGCAGTGGACCATCATCAGGCGGTTGACTTTACTTTCACTCGGCATTGTTGCCGCCGGCGCGATCGCCATGTTGATCTCCAGCGAGTTCCTCCCTGACTAAGTACACCGCTCCTGAATTCGCATACCAAGGCTTATTTGTCATACACTGTTGGGTAAATGAATAAGCCCGATTCTCTTGGCCAGTTTGAGCAGTTGGTTCTCACCGCCATCTTGACGGTGCACGAGGATTCATATGGCGTGACGATTCATTCCAAAGTGCAGGAATTGGCGCGCCCGAGGTCAGTCTCGCTCGGAGCCGTTTATGTGACGCTCGACAGGCTGGAAGACAAGGGCCTTGTGGCGTCGTGGCTGTCAGAGCCCATGCCGGAACGCGGCGGCCGGGCGAAGCGCTGTTATCGCCTGGAAGCTCTCGGTGAACGCGCGCTGCAAGAGTCGGCCGTCACCGCAAAGCGAATCTGGGATGGCATCGCGGAAGCGTGGGGCAAGGAGTGGGCCAAAGAGTGGGGCAAGCAATGGGGGAAGGAGGCGAAGTGATGCACTCGCTTCCGCCGAAGACGGTTGAGAGAATCGTCGGCGTTCTCATTCCCCCGGCATGTCGCGAAGAAGTACTGGGAGATTTGTACGAGCGGTGCACTTCATCAGGCCAGTACGTTGTAGAAGCATTGTTTGTGGTGCCCATGGTCATCATGAGCAGGATACGCCGTACCGCGGACTCGCAGGTTCTGCTTATGCAGGGGTTCGTTCTCTACGTCTCTTATACCGGAGCGGCTTGGTTGCAGAACAGAGCGTTTCTGAACGAGAACCTTGGGCTTCCAAGGCTCGCCGGGCCTTGTGCAATCGTGCTGGCTGGCGTGATATTGGAGGATGCCTACGCCATGCCCGGTAAAACATCATCGCCGCTCAAGCCAGTACGCGGATTGGTGCTCGGCTTCGCGGGCGCGTACGTGATGCAGGGGGTGCTCACGGCCATGCATCAATCGGAACTGGCCTTGCCGCCCCGGATCATGCTTTTTGGGAGCGCGGTGTGCCTGCTCTTCGCTTCTGCGCTACGACTCCTGTTTCCGCCGGTCACGGACAGGCCAATTGGGGCGAACGGCCCAGCTTTCTGGCTGAAGCAGGCGGGAACAGAGCCGTCGGGGGCTCACAGAACCGCTAGCGGCGCCATCAAACGCTTTGCCCCTTTCGTGGCGGTGGCGTTGCTCGCGCTTTTGACGGGTGGCCCGTCGCCGCTGTATCACATATCGCTTGTCGCACTAATCTTCCTGTTTTTTCTCGGCTTCAATAGGAGGGGCTAGTCAGTTGAAAGCGAGAATCGATCACCAAGTAGAGAATGAACGGAAGCATTGCCGGAAGATACAATAGAAATTACGGCGAATCTATAAAAATGGCAGAGCAAATTAAAGACAAAAAAGCGGAAGAAACGGTCACAGGCAGCGAACCGAAAGAACCACCACGCAATAGTATCGCAGAATGGGCGGTCACTATCCTATTGCTGTTGTTTGGAACCACGACGCTGGTACAGGCGTTCGTCATTCCGACGGGATCGATGGAAGACACGTTGCTGATTGGCGACCATTTGCTGGTTGATAAGCTGGCGTACGCGCCGAGCGGCAGCTTTAGCAAATATATTCTGCCTTACGAGCAGCCGAAACACGGCGACATTATTGTGTTCCGCTTTCCGGGCGATCTTTCCAACACGTTCGTCAAGCGGGTGATCGGCGTGCCGGGAGACCATTTGCGGATGGTGAGGCGAGACCTCTACCGCAACGGCGTTAAGCTCAATGAGCCATATGTTTTCCACAAGATTGAAAGCTACGACGAATACCGCGACAACTTCCCTGGCGAGCCTTCGCCGTTCCAGCAATCGACAGCACTCGCGGCGGAATTGCAGCGCCGAATGCTGGCTGAGAACGTGGTGAACGGCGAGATTGTGGTGCCAAAGGATTGCTACTTCGCGATGGGGGACAATCGCGACAACTCGCTCGATAGCCGCTACTGGGGGTTTGTGCCGCGCGAAAACATTATTGGCAAGCCGATCGTTATTTATTGGTCGTACAAAGCGACAACGGATGATTTGGCGGGATCGAGCGTAGGTTCGCTGGTTTCGCATGGCGTGGATCTGGCGCAGCATTTCTTTTCACGGACGCGTTGGAGCCGCACCCTGAACTTGATTCACGGCTTCCCGGATTCGCAGTTACCGAACCACGAACTGCCTGTAAACCGAGGCAATCCGAATCCGTAGAGCGCCCACCCAGCGGCGCAACAATTTCCCTATGGCAAACCACCGATACGGTCTAATCATGGCCGGCGGACGCGGCACTCGTTTCTGGCCGCGCAGTCGCAAACGCAACGCGAAACAGGTGTTGCGATTTTTTGGCGAGCGCTCGTTGATCCAGCAGACTGTGGATCGCGTGAGCGCCATCATTCCGCCGGAGAACATCTGGGTGATCACCAACGACTACTTGCAGCAGGAGATTCGCAAGCAGTTGCCGGAGGTGCCTAAGCGGCAGATTGTCGCGGAACCTGCGCAGCGCAATACAGCACCGTGCATTGGTTTGGCGGCGCATATTTTGGCGGGGCTTGATCCGGACGCCGTGATGGGCGTTTTCCCGGCCGACCATTTGATTCTGAAGGATACGCGCTTCCGCAATTTTGTGCGAGCGGCATTCCGCGCCGCCGAGACGCAAGACGTGGTGGTATTGGGCATTCAGCCTCGTTGGGCCGAGACGGGGTACGGCTATATCGAGTTCCCAAAGAACGTGCTGCCGGGTGCGAACACCGCAATACCGGTGACGAGTTTCCGCGAGAAACCCGACCCCAGAACGGCTAAGCAGTTTGTGGAACGCGGACATTTTTTCTGGAACGCGGGTATGTTTTTCTGGAAGGCCGGGACGGTGCTGGAACTCATGAGGCAACACCAGCCAAAGACCGCCATGCTGCTGGCCGGATTACCAGGCGTGGACGCGAAAAATTTTACGAGGAAGCTGGCGCAGGCGTATCCGCTGTGCGAGAACATTTCGGTGGATTACGCGATTATCGAAAAGGCCAAGGATGTAGTGGGGCTGGCGTTGGACGATATCGGTTGGAATGATGTCGGGAGTTGGGAAGCGGTTTACGACTTGGCGGATAAGGATGCGCACGGCAATGCTTCCCGGGGAGAACTGATCGCGGAGAACAGCCGCGGCAACTATGTGGACTCGCAAAAACCGGTGGCGCTCGTGGGCGTCGAGAATCTCGTGATCGTCGATACGCCCGATGCGCTGCTGGTGGCCGGTCGCGGCAGTTCCCAGGATGTCAGCAAGATTGTAAAGAGACTGGATGAAGCGAAGCGCGAAGAACTCCTGTAGCACACAATAAGCGCTTTAGCGTTCGGTGTTCCGCGCACGCAGTAGCATGATCGTGCCTTTTTCGCCGCTCGAATCAACTGTCGATTCCGTCCAGGCGAAGAATACCCGGCCGGCGTTGCCTGCGGCGAGAGTGGGAAACTCAACGGGCATCGTTCCGTCAGCAATCAGGACGGGATCCGACAGATCGCCATGCGAATCAATTTGAACAGCGTATGGCCGGGGCGGAGTCCAGCCGCCGCGCCGCAGCGGATCGCGTGCCTGAAACGATAGCAAAATGGTGCCGTCGTCCTCCAAACCAAACGCCGGGTGGTTGGCGTCGAGCGTTTTTACGGAAGCCATCACGGGAAGAGAAAAGGTTTTGCCGCCGTCGTCGGTCCACGCCAGGCGCACGCCCGAACGAGCGCGGGTGGCTTCGGTCAACCAGGCGACGTACAACCGGTGACCAACCCTAATCACCGCGGGGCCGGAATCAGGACAACCTTCCAGCTTCCAGTTATCCTCGGCCACGCGCACAGGGAGTGCGAAGGTTCTGCCCTCGTCCGTCGAAATGGACACCACTATGTCGCGGATGTTGCCCGGGAAGACACGCCGCCAAAAAACCATGATTTGGCCTTGCGGACCATAAATGATGGTTGGCCGGCAGCATGGGCACACGCCATCGGCTACTTTCCGATTTTTCGAAAAGGTTGACCCTTCGTCGATCGAACAAGAGAGATAAATCGAAGCGGTGTCGGATTGCACCACCTGATCGCGAAAATCGAGCCACGCCGCGCAAAGAGTTTTATTCGGAGACACGGCAAAACTTGGATAACCACTGTAAGTGGCGGTTCGCTGATCCGACACACGAACCGGCTTTTCGAAAGTGGCGCCGAAATCCAGCGAGGTGGCGAACATGATCGCCGCCGCTTCGCCGTCCTGCTGTTCCCACATGGTGTAAATCTTTTCGTCAGGGCCGAACATCATCTGGGGGCTATTTTCCCCGTGGGAACTCACGTTGGTGCCTGGCTCGTTTACCGCCACTGGGGGTTCGAAGGTGTCGCCGCCATTCACGGAGGTCAACAGAACAAGTTGCGATACAGGATCGGAACCCGAGACAGCTAGAACATAGACCGTATCGCCCGATGGATCGAGGGCAATGCGTGGGTGGCGCGCCGCTGGCATATTCAGCCTGCGCGAAATCGCATGTGGATCGGGCTCCAATTCCAAGTTTGCGCGCTTAGCAGCGCATGAATCCAAAAACGGCACGACCAACGCTAGAAAAATGAAATAATTTCGCTTCGTCAAAATCCTCTTTCAGGGTACAACCTTTGGCGCTTTCGTTAGCGAAGAAAAGGAGTAACGCCCCTACTGAACAACGGCAAGCTATCGGGGTTTGACATTTCGGAAGACCTTAACGATGGCAGTCAGGGCGCGGTCGACGTCCTGTTCGGTGATGATATAGGGCGGCAGAAGACGCAGCACATTTTCGTGGGTGCAGTTGAATAGAACGCCTTCTTTGATACCGTCCAGAACCAAATCCTTGCCTGGTATCTCGAGTTCCACGCCAATCATAAGCCCTTGGCCGCGGACTTCTTTGATGAAAGAAAACTTGCGCATCAGTTCTGTCAGGCGCATGCGGAAATAACCGCCGACCGTATTGATCGATGGCAAAAGTTCGTCAAGGATATCGAAGAATTCAAGCGCGACACGGCAGACGAGAGGCCCACCTCCATAAGTTGTGCCGTGCATGCCGGGCTTGATTGACACCGCGGCTTTTTCATTGGCGACCACTGTGCCAATCGGCAGGCCACAGCCCATCGGCTTTGCCGCGATCACAATATCGGGTAGCAGCGGCGGATCGAGCAGCTGATAGGCAAAGTAAGCCCCTGGACGGCCCACGCCGCATTGAATTTCGTCGAAGACGAGGAACGCGTTGTGCTGCGCCGCCAGTTCGTGTGCGCGGCGCGCGAACGCTTCCGAAATGGGATATATGCCGCCTTCACCCTGAATAAACTCAAGAACGATGCCCGCCGTATTGGCGCTGAAAGCCGCTTCGAGCGCGGGAATGTTGTTGCGCTCAACAAAGCGCGCGCCCGGCAACAAAGGTTCGAAATCTTTGCGGTATTTCGGCTGACCCGTAATGGAAAGCGCGCCCAGGGTGCGTCCATGGAAAGAATTGTCAAGCGCAATGACTTCGAACTTACTGGCCGAAATGGAATTGCCATGAGCGCGCACCATTTTGAGCGCCCCTTCCATAGCTTCGGTGCCGGAATTACAAAAAAAGCTACGGTTTAAGCCGCTGATTTTGGCTAAGCGCTGCGCTAGCCGGCCTTGATATTCGTGATAGTAAAGATTCGATGCGTGCAGCAAGAGCCCGGCTTGCTGGCGGATCACTTTGGTGATGCGCGGATGAGCATAGCCGAGCGAGTTGACGCCTATTCCGCTGATCAGATCGAGGTAACGGTTGCCCTCGAGATCGTAAACATAGCAGCCCTTGCCGCGATGTAGTGCGAGAGGATAACGCGCGTAATTCTGCAGCAGGTATTCCCGCTCGAGATTCATCACCTCTTCAAGGGGAGTCAATAGCTCGGGCTCGGGAGAAACAACAGATGCCATGTTCTTATGATACGGGGCGAAGAAATAAGAAAAGAATGGAGAAAACAGAACAACGGTCTATTTTGCGGATGCGCGGGAAGCGAGGCAGGTTTCGATAACCGAGCTAGAAGCGAAATCGGGCAACTTCAGCGCATTTGCAAAGCCCATTTCGACGGCTTTGCGAGGAATCAGACCGATCAATTCACTTTCCGCTACGGTCACACCGGCGGCAGCGGCCAGCCGGCTGACCTCGGCATAAACCACATGCGGCGGCGTAACGTTGAAGTCTGTCAGGTTCATGGAGACTTGCACTCGGCCGCGGGAGGCTAAGGGGAAACCAAGCGCTTTCACACACGGCAGACCACCGCTGCTCGTACGAACCGCGCGCGCGATATTCTTGGCGATGCTAAGATCAGCCGTTGCCAGGTTGATGTTATATGCGATGAGAATAGGCCGAGCGCCGACGATGACCGCGCCCGCCGTCGGGTGGAGTTCCGGCCCACCCAGATCGGGGCGCTTCGTTTCATCGCTGAGAGTATTTTCTCGTAGCCCCTCAAACTCGCCTTGGCGGATCTTTTCAAGCGGCGCGCGCCCGGGCCGAATCGCCGCCGCCTGATAGAAGTAAACAGGAACACGGAGTTCGCGCCAGATGCGTTCGCCGGCGCGATGAGCCAAGGCAACACAATCGGCCAGGGTGGTATCGCCCAGAGGCACAAACGGTAACACATCAAGCGCCCCCAACCTTGGATGGACGCCGCGGTGGTGGTTGAGATCGATCAATTCGGCGGCGCGGGCAGCGGCGCGCACGGCAGCCTCTAGAACGGCTTCCGGCTCGCCCGCGAAGGTGATCACGCTGCGGTTATGGTCGGCATCGCTCGTTCGATGCAGCACATACGAGCCGGGAACACTGGCGATGGCGGCTTCCAGTGCGGCCACGCGCGCAGCATCGCGTCCCTCTGAAAAATTCGGAACACACTCGACCGGCAAATTCAAATGCTCGCCTTCGCGCGCCTGCGATTGATGAGAAAATTGCCGTCGCGCAGCGCCATGGCAACCTGATTTACGCCAATGTGCCGGGGAATCTCGCGGTAATCGGACAAACTGAGCACCAGAATATCGGCGCGTTTGCCTGGTTCCAAACTGCCAATTTCGTTACCGCGGCCCAACGCGTGCGCCGCGTTAATGGTGGTCGCGGCAATGGCTTGTTCGACACTGAGCCGCAGACGCAGCACGGCTAAAGCCACCACCATTTGCATGCTGAAAATAGGCGCATCTTTAGAATCATACCCGCTCGCGAGCGCGATGGCGCCGCCCGCTACCGCCAATTTTTTCGCGGATGGGTTTTCCCGCTCTTCGAGCAATTCCTTGCAAGGGCTGAACACCGCAATCGCATTCGAATGGGCAAGAATCGAACACTCGTGGGCGTTCAATTCCACCGGACAAAACACGGAACGGGCGCGCGCCTGCTGTAGGTAATTGCGCAGGGCTTCCGCCGGGCCGCCTCGCCAGATCAGATTGAGCGGAAGGCCCGTTTTGCCGAGCAACGTCCAGAGCGACTCGCTGGGGTTCTGTTCCGCGCCGGCCGGCAGTTCCAAAGATTGCGCAAAGCTGCGGCGCCTGAGCATGGCAAGCCGCGCCGCCAATGCTTCTAATTTACTTTCGTCGAACGCAGCGGGCGACAAGCGCAGACTGCGCACCGCGCCGACCGGAACGGAGCCGATCGTAGTTAGTTGGCGAAGAGCGGCGACATCGGCCGCCGGCGAGCCGCCCTCTGAATACACCTTCAGTTGAGCGTTCAAGGTGCCGTGTTGCAAACAGGAGCGAACCAGAGTGAGGCTCTCTTGATAAAAGTCGAGCGCCTTTTTCCGTTTCGCGATAGACTCCGCATTCGCGCCATTTTCGTAGATACTGACGTGAATCGCGGGATCCACGAAGCCGGGCATGACAACGCAACCCGCTGCGGAAACCTCAATCGCGTCCCTACTTTCTTTCAGGTTTTCGATTCGGCGAGTCGGACCCACCGAAAGAATTCTCCGATCTTGAATGAGGATCGAAC
>PMSX01000216.1 GCA_003167495.1 Bryobacterales bacterium
TTGCTGAGTTCGGGTCTGGGAGCGCTTCTCGGCTACGGCGTGCTGCGTAAGTTGCTGTCTAAACGGCGCGGTTGAGTTAGGCGATGGCGTGGCGGCCATTCCGTTTTTTTCGGTGGTCGCGCGACTTGAGTCGTGAAGATAACGCTATAGCAATCTACAACCGCGGCACACGGTTCAGTTCGCACGGTCATCACGAGGAAGCGCTCGAATGGTACGAGAGAGCTCTTTCGCTCGATCCAGCTCACGCTGAATCGCACTACGGACGCGGTGCCGCGTTTGCAGCACTCGGACGGCACGAGGAAGCAATTCGAACTTTCGAGGACGCGCTGGCTCTCAGACCGAACTTTCTCAGCGCATTGTATGGATGCGGAGTCTCCTTCGCAGCGATGAACCAGCACGCAGAGGCGATTGCCTGCTATGACCGAGTTCTAGCCCAGGAACCTCAGCATGTCGACGCACTCTATGGCCGGGGCCTTTGCTCGTTGGCCGCGGGAGACCTACCTCGCGGGTTTGCAGATTTATTTGCGGGCAGGGACTACCGGGAGGGCATGAAGGCCTGGGAACGTTGGATCGTTAAGCTATCCTCGCCGTGGCGAGGTGAAGCGCCGCTGGCTGGTAAGACGATACTGCTCTATTCGGACGGCGGCTTGGGTGATACGATCCAGTTCTCTCGCTATGCGCCGCTGGTGGCGGAGCGGGGTGCGCGGGTCGTTCTTCGAGTGCCGAGGAAAGTCCGCGGGCTCATAGGGGTGCTTCCGTTGGTGGATCGAGTGATTGCTGAGGGAGAACGACTGCCCAAGCACGATTTTCATTGTTCCCTCTTGCGGCTGCCCTTGGTGCTCAGGACGACGCTGGACACAATCCCAGCGGTGCGGCGTTATCTACGCGCCGACACGGCACCCGTTGCCTCATGGGCGAAACGGCTTGGCCCACGGCGTAAGCCCCGAGTGGGGATCGCGTGGGCCGGGAGCAAGTTCAACCATCCGTATAACGCGCGGCGCACGATTCCACTAAACGTTTTGCAGCCTCTCGCGGATCTCGATTGCGAGCTGATCTCGCTCCAGCGTCCGATTCCAAGGGAGGACCGGGCAGCGTTGCGAGCCATGCCGAGGCTGAAGCGCCTGGGCGAATCTCTTACCGATTTTGCCGAAATCTCAGCGCTGATCGAGAACCTGGATCTGGTGATCTCAGTGGATAGCGCCATGGCGCACCTGGCGGGCTCACTAGGCAAACCGGTTTGGGTTCTGCTATCGTACACCCCAGATTGGCGATGGTTCATCGGTCGAACGGACTCGCCCTGGTATCCTAGCGCCCGCCTGTTCCGCCAAACCGTACCTGGAGACTGGAGAGGCGTTGTGGCGAATGTGCAAACGGCTTGGGGCCAATTTGTAAGCGAGCTGTCACTCGGTGGGAACGACCATGTTGATCGCCCACTAACAATCAACCGGATAGAATGCAGGACGCCGGATGCTTGATTCACCCCAATGATCGAAGATCGCGGCTATCCGATCCCAAGGCGCTACAGATTAGGACCACCCGCCGCCGTAGACAGTTGACCGGAAGAAACCTGGCGAGAAACCCCCTTCCTGCGCGAACGTGCCGCGTCTTCAAAGCTCATGACAACTCCGCGCGACACTTTGCCACCATCAGGGTAATGTCATCATGCTGCTCTTCGGAACCAAATTGCCGCACATCCGACAGCATCGCCCTCACCATCGCTTCCGGTGAAAGGCTACGGTGTCGGCTCAGTGATTGGAGAACACGCTCCTCGCCAAATTCCTCACCCGGCGCATTGTATGACTCGGTAACGCCATCGGTATAAAGCGCGAGAATATCCCCTGCGAAGAGTTGGCACTCCCCCACCGAGCAATCCCATTCCGTAAACAGACCGAGCACGGTACAGGTGGATTCGAGACGTTCCACCGAGTCATCGCGCCGCAAAACGAGCCCACAGAGATGGCCGCAATTGACATATCGCAATCGCTGGAGTCGATCGTTGTATTCGGCGAAGAAAAGCGTCGCGTAGGCGCTGGCCACGGTGTTCTCATAGAACAATTGATTGACCGACCGCAGCAGTTTTTCGAGCTGATCTAGAGCGAGCGCGCACTGGCTGCGCAGTTGCGCCTGCAGATTGGCCATGAGAAGCGCAGCCGCGATGCCCTTTCCCGCGACGTCGCCGACAACCAGGCCAATCCGTTCCTGTCCTAGAGTTAAGAAATCGTAGTAGTCGCCGCCCACTTGCCGCGCCTGCTTACATACGCCCGAATATTCGAGCGTGGCGCAAATAGGAAGTTGCTGCGGAAAGAGTCTGGCCTGCACTTGCCGGGCGATATCCATCTCATGCGCAGCGCGTCGATCAGTCTCCAGCTTCTCGGCTCGCGCGCGCCGCTGTGCTTCGATTGCCATGGTCACCTCATCGAAGCTCGCAAGGGCAAATGAGTTTCCGTCCGCATCTTCGAAACGCGTGAAAACTTCTCCCCAGATCGGCCCCGCCGCGGGTCGGCCAACAGCATCGCTTGCGGGGATTCCCGGCCCGCGCTTCTGATATTTAATTCTCCTGAGGCGGGGAGTATAGCGGAAGTGGACTCCGCGATCGCTCCATTCGCGGTACTGCGCGGCGACGTCTTCAGAGACGAAGACTATGCGTGTTGCTCGACCGATCAGTTTACGTTCCGCCGAGTTCGGCTCGGGCTGGATCAGCGTCAAGATTGCCGTGCCGTCGGGAGGTGAAACGCCAACCCAGCGCTTGCCCGAATGAAGACGGGCGTCAAATGCCAGTTCGAAGCCAAGCTTGTCAAGGTAGAAACGCACGCTGCGTTCTTGGTCGCGCACGTATATGTCGATCGAATGCAACCGCAAGTGTTTGTGCGGTGGCTCGATAGAGCCGCCAAAGGTGATCACGCGACGATTATAAATGGTCAAGGCGTATCGGTGTGGAGGACCGCCGGAAGTACCAAAACTAGGCTTACCTAAGTCCTGGACAGTACTCCACCGCAATGTCAATTTCAATCGCCAAGCTTTCGGCGGCAGTTCAAGACGCCGCAAAGACAGATCATTGGCATCATAATTCGCAACCCCGACGTCACGGCCTTCGCGAAATACCGGCAAGTGGCAGAACAGATAACGACCAAGATCAATAAAGCTGCGCTGAATCCGCAGCCTTTGCCTCCGTCAGAGGCCCCGGCCGATAGACGAAGCGCCCGTTGTCGTGGAATAGGATTGGCCGTTGTGGGGCGGGATGGCATCCCGCAGCCGATTGGAAATCGGCGCCGTCATCGAATAGGGAAAGATGTCAAGCAACCAACAACAGGTGCGAGTTCCGTTTTGTCCGAGCGCGCAGCCGGGCATGGCCAACTGCCAGGTGCTCGGTGTGTTGACTGAGTGCGAGGAGGGGCCTCGGCTTTCTTATCTAAACGAGCGCCTCGCGGTTACCGACGAAGTCTTGGCAATGGCAGCGCCCGCCAAACCGACAAAGGTATTTCGCTTTGCGGCCACCTGCGAAGAAAGCAAGTGCACGCACTTTGATGGGCACGATTGCCAGCTTGCGGAGAGATCGTTCAAATTATGCCGGCGGTAGTGAACTCGCGACCGCCGTGCATCGTGCGCGCCAACTGCCGCTGGTACCTGCAAGTGGGTGGCAATGCGTGTTTGCCGTGTCCCCAAGTCTCTACGTTGAACAATTATCCGACTGAACAACTGAAGATGGTGGCTGGTCCGCAGGCGTGGCCACGACCCTCGGCCTTATCTTCCTAGGCCGACGCCACTGCGTGCTTTTCAACGCTAACTGGGGCAGTAGCGCTCAGTATGCTTCGAGCTTTTTCGAGTTCCTCAGCCGTGCCGTGCACCACCAGCACAAACTTACCCGCTGTGATTTCCGCCTCATACTTGACGGCGCTGTCTTTCGGGATTCCCAAGCTAACCAGTCCCGCAGTGATCGCCGAGAGACCTCCTACGACCACCGCCGATTCCAGTGCGCCAATAAGGGCCGCCAAAACGGGACCAGCTACCAAGACAGGGCCGATGCCTGGAATCAGAAAAAAGCCGGCGCCAAAGAGCAATCCCCAAATACCGCCCCAGAACGCTCCCAATCCTCCCCAAGACTTCATTCGATCGCCTGTGCTGTAATAGCCAACAACCTTTTCCTCGGTGTGGTAATCCTTCCCGACAATGGAAATTTTCTTGATATCGAAAGAAACGGCGCTCAACTTTGCAACCGCTTGTTCGGCTTCGGTATGGCTGTCATAAACAGCGACTACATTGTCCTGATCGTTCATAATTCTCCTTTTTTATCTTGCGGCGTAACCACCTTTTCTAGATGCAACACTGTCACCTAAAGTTAGCGTGCTTTTATGAACCTCTGATAAAAAGATTTATGAGAGGGATAATTGGTTATTGTCCCGCATCGTTTCCCAATTCGTACAACGCTTTTTGCAACGTTGGTTGATTAGATTAACCTTCGCCATCTTGCTGCAGAATTTTTTTCTGCATGCCGCCGGGCCCGCGGTCCCAATCCTCCTCTATCACAAGTTCGCTTCGCCACGGACTGATTTCATGACCGTCACAACCAAGCACTTCAAAGAACAAATGGATCTGCTTTCCAAGAACGGCTATACCGTCATTCCGCTGGCCGCTTTAGTGGCCTGGAGATTGGGAAAAGGACCTGCTCCGTCCGCCCACTCCGTTGTTCTGACGTTTGACGATGGCAATCTTTCGTTTTATCGAGAAGCGAAACCTATCATTGAAGCACAACGTCTTCCCGTAACACTCTTTATTTACCCCTCATGCATCTCGAATGCGTCCTACGCCATGACCTGGAATCAGTTAGCGGAGCTGGCCGCTGAGCCCATCGTCTCCATTGAGTCGCATACGGTGTGGCACCCTAACTTCAAACAGGAGGCAAAGAAAAGTAATCCCGCGGATTACAATGCATTCGTCGATATGCAGCTTCGAAAATCCAAAGCAATACTCGAAGATCGCCTAAAGCACGCAGTCGACCTCTTGGCTTGGCCTTTTGGAATCTACGATCCGTCTCTGCTGAATCGGGCGAAGGCAGCCGGTTACCAAGCCGGCTTTTCGATCGAGTGCCGCGCCGCTACGGCGTCGGACTCGATGATGGCCCTACCGCGCTGTATCGTTTTGGATGAAGACGTAGGGCCGCGCTTTCTCCGCTTTCTCGATGCGGCCATGCGGAACGCAAAAAACTGAAATGCGGAAACTTCGATTTGCTGTTTTCGCGCTTAACAGCGGGCATCCACTGATGATAAATTAAAATCCGTGAAGACGACGGAAATCCTGCGATTCAACGGCGCTGTCGAGCGGGATCCCGCCATTGATGCCTGGATGAAAGAGCATCCCGGTGAATTGGGAGTCATCGCGCATCAGTGGTTTGAGGTGATGCGAAAGTGCGGCGACGAAGTCCGGGAGCTTTTGCATGACGGCTGTCCGGTTGCATGTTTGGGAGACGCGCCCTTCGGCTATGTCAATGTATTCACCTCGCACGTCAACGTGGGGTTCTTTCACGGGGCATCGCTGCCGGATCCGGCCCGCATGTTGCAAGGCACTGGCAAGTTCATGCGCCACGTCAAACTGAGACCGGAAACGGCCGCGAACACCGCAGCTCTCAGCAGGCTCATCCATACGGCATACTCGGATATAAAGGCGCGCGTCGAAAACGGCTAGTCGAGAGGCCGACCCGGATGTGAGCCTCCCGAATCACCATGTTATTCTGGGGTGGTTCGATGGCATGAGGTGGCTAGGGTTCCGATTCGCCGGAGCCGGTCCGAGCGCCACAAAGGACGAGAGTCCGCACCTTAAGGCAAAAATCCTAGAGGGAGAAATCGAAGCTGATTTCTATGTCCTTAGGAGCCGGTTTTGCCAATTCAGGCCTTCTTACTCGTTGTTCTTGCTGCTTGCGCTCACTCCACCTGGAACATTCTGATTAAGCGAGCTACTGACAGCAAACACTTACTCTTATTCTCTTCCGCTATGGAAGCGGTGTTGTTCTTTCCGATCGGCGTCTACGGCTTATGCGAATCATGGTCTGTCTTCGGCCGGAAAGCTTGTTTACTCCTGGTAGCGACCGGTATCCTCCACCTGCTGTATACCGAGTGCTTGGTGCGCGGCTATCGGGCCGGTGATCTCTCTGTTGTGTATCCGTTGGCACGTGGCACAGGCCCACTACTCTCTTTCGTCGGAGCAATCCTGATACTGCACGAACATGTATCAGTACTGAGTGCCGGAGGAGCACTGTTGATCACATTCGGCATCCTGCTTTCATCGGGAGGAATTGACGCCCTGCGTCACCGGCTTGACCGAGCTGGTTTGTTTTGGGCAGTTGTCACTGGTCTAACCATCGCGTGCTACACATTAGTCGACGGTTATTCGGTCAAAGGCCTTCTCCTCTCGCCATTTCTGGTCGAATACGCCGGCAATGTACTTCGCGCGCTTTTGCTCTCGGTGGGAACGCTCCGCCGGCAGACCCCACTTGCAGCAGAATATCGCAAGTATTGGAAGTATATGTACGGCGTCGCTGTGCTTATGCCCATCGGATACATCCTTGTGCTCTTCGCCATGAGAATGGCGCCCGTTAGTCACGTTGCTCCAATACGGGAGATGTCGATGATGATTGGTGCATATTTCGGCATCAAATTTCTACATGAAGGACATGCACAGCGTCGAATATTCGGCTCGGCTCTGATTGCAATCGGTGTGGCAGCTATTGCCGCGGGCTGAGGAGTGCATCATCACTTGCGCCCAAAGGCAAATCTACGAGTTACGAGCCTACAGCCGGATTTGTTCTTCGGCCAGAATTGCGGCGGTTTGCTCCAGAAAATCCGCAATGGCAGCAAACTCGCTTGCACTATACTTCGCAAACAACTCGGACATCTGTTCATACTGCCCGTCGTACTGCCGGTCGATTTCTCTGATCCTCATGGGCACCGAACGCACGAATACCTCTCTACGATCCTTCGAGCTGCGTTCTCTAACAACATAACCAGCCTTTTCAAGCCGGTCGAGCAGCGCCGTCATCGCCGGTCCACTCAGACCAATTTCTTCGCGCAAAACGCTCGGAGTCATCGATCCTTGCCCAAGTATTCGCAAACACTTCAGATCACTCACAGGCAGCCCCAGCTTGGCGGCCACGGCAGAATGAAACAACACAACACGCGCCGCAAACTTTTGCACCAGGGGCACATATGTGTTCATGCGAGATCTTGACTTTGCCACTGTTATCATTCTATCATGGAACTATTCCATCATGGAAGTAATTAAAAAGGAACCAAATGGCAACACTTGAAACACAAGGAATCACCCTTTATTACGAAACGTTTGGGGAGCCAAGCAACCCACCCGTGATGTTGCTCTCCGGGTTGGGCGGCACAGGTGCAAGCTGGAGCGGCCAAACAGCCCGCCTCGCAAAGAGCTACTTTGTTGTCGTACCCGACCATCGCGGCACCGGCCGGTCGACCCATTCCCAAACCGGCTACTCCACAATTCAGCTGGCAGCCGATATGTCGTCGCTGGTGAAGGACCTCGACCTTGGACCAACGCACATAATTGGTGCGTCAACAGGTGGCGCCATCGGCCAAATGATGGCCTTGAATCATCCCGACACGGTGAAAACCCTCACCCTGGTGTCTTCGTTCGCTCGCTTCGATAGCTTCATGCGCCGCCAATTCGAGTTGCGCCGCAAGCTCGTTGCTGAATCGGGCGCGAGAGGCGCAAGAGAGGTGTACGAAGCCTACTCACTCTTTCTATTCGCTCCGCGCTTTGCTCGCGAGCACCCCGAGTCTGTCGAGGCCTGGATCGACCGTGCCGCCGCACAACCCGTAACCCCCGAAAACCGCAACATCGCCCTGCAACGAATTGACATGATCGCTGCGCATGACGCTCTCCTGCGACTCGGTGAGATCCGTCAGTCCTGTCTCGCCGTTTGCGGCGAACTGGATTTCTGCACGCCCCTGCCGTTGTCCGAAGAGATCGCCCGCGCCATACCCGGATGCGAATTAGCGGTGATCCCCAATGGCGGTCACCTGGTGGAGCGTGAACAAGAGGAAGCATTCTTTGCCATAGTGAGCGAGTTCTTAGGGCGACACTAATGCAACTGTTTCCTATGGAGCCCTGGGTACCCTATCTCACCGCCATCGCTGCTGCCGGCGCCACCCTCACCGGTCTCGTGTTCGTGGCGGTGTCGATCAATCTGGCCGCCATCTTGAAGCAATCATGGCTCACCGATCGCGCAGCCGAGTCCTTGCTGCAATTGGTGGGCAGCGTGCTACTCGCAACCATGCCCCTCATTCCCTCGCAACGGCCTGAGTTCTTGGGAACGGAGATACTCGTCATTAGCGGGCTGCTTTGGTTCTTCCAAAGCTACGTCCAATTGAGATACTTGCGCAGTGGTGTGAGCCATCCGATTCACTGGCGCCTTGTCCGTGTTGTTCAGACACAACTCGCCTACATCCCTTTCTTCGTCGGTGGCATTCTGCTGCTTGGCCGGTCACCCGCGGGACCTTATTGGATGGTGCCTGGATTGATCTTTTCGTTGCTAGCAGGCGTCGCCAATGCCTGGGTATTGCTCGTCGAAATCCTTCGGTGACGGGTGATCTTGTTCACTCATCTCCGTGGCGATCCGAAAATTCCAGCGTCCGATCGACGATCAATCCGAGCGCTTGTCTCTCAAACAGGCGCTTGTACGTTCCACCCAGCTTCCCGACCAGTTCGGCGTGCGTTCCTTCCTCTCCGATCCGCCCGTCATCGAACACTAAAATGCGATCGAGCATGCGAACGGTGGACAACCGGTGGGCAATTACGATGGCTGTTCGTCCCGACATCAGACGCTCCGTGGCTTCCTGAATCAGAGCTTCCGATTCCGAGTCGAGACTGGACGTCGCCTCGTCGAGAATCAGCATCGGCGTGTTCGCCAAAAAGGCGCGAGCCAAGGCCACCCGCTGACGCTCACCACCCGAAAGCTTGATGCCGCGCTCGCCAACCAGAGTGGCGTAGCCTTTAGGCTGGCGGCTGATGAACTGATGGGCGTTTGCGAGCCGTGCCGCTTCTTCAATCTCGCGCAAGCTGGCACGGGGGCGTGCATAGGCGATGTTTTCGGCCAGCGAGCGATGAAACAGAATCGGCTCTTGAGGCACGAGTGCCAGTTGCGCGCGCAGCGATTCCTGCGTCGCGGCGGCGATATCCTGCCCGTCAATCAAAATGCTTCCGTCCTGCAAATCATAGAGACGGTGCAGCAGTTTCACAAAGGTCGTTTTGCCCGACCCCGAATGACCCACCAGTCCCACGCGCTCACCGGCTTCAATGCGCAGCGAGAAGTCTTTAAACAGGGGCGCAACCTGCCCGGCATAGCGGAAGGTGACGCGGTCGAACACGATCTCTCCGCCGGCCACTTCGAGCGGCTTGGCTCCCGTCCGGTTCGCGACACCGAGAGGCTGCGAGTGCAATTCGACCATCTCTTCCATTTCGTTGACGCTGCGCTGAAGGTTGGCCACATGCTGGCCGATATCGCGCAGATAGCCGTGCACGATGAAGTAGCTAGTTAAGACGAAAGTGACGTCGCCGGCGGTCGCGCTGCCACGCCACCACAACATGACAGCGTAGAGAGTCACGACGGTGCGCAATACCAGCAGCATCGTCAATTGGATAGTGCCGCTGCGCGTGCCGAATTTCCAGGTGCGGCGGGTGCGCAGCCGCCACTTATCGAGTACACGAGCGAGGCGCGCATCTTCCCGCGCTTCCGCACCGAAAGACTTGACAACGGCATTGCACGTAATGGCGTCGGCTATGGCGCCGCCCGTGCGCGTATCCAGTGAATTCGATAAGCGCGCCGCGGGAGCGACATACCCCAGCGACAAGGCAATCGAAATCGCGATATAAATCGCCGCGCCGGCCGCCACGATGAAGCCCATTACAGGCCAGTGCAGTCCCAGCAGCAGCGAAGAACCTGTGAGCACCAACACGGCGGGCAGCATGGCGAGCAATAAGGTATCGTCCGCCAGATCGACAGCCCACATGCCCCTGGTAATGCGCCGCACGATCGAACCCGCAAAGTTATTGGCATGCCAATCCGTGGAAAAGCGTTGAATGCGCCAGAAGGCATCGCCGGCAAAACGCGACATCAGGCGCAGCGTTAAGCGGATAATGCCCAACATCGCCAAATGACGGCCAACTAGCAGAAGCGCACCCAGGGCGGCCATCATGATAATCGCCCGGACGGCGGCATGAAAGGACGCTTCGCGCACCGTGTTTGGCGATGCCACCGCATCCACCAATCGGCCCGAAAATACGGGCAGAAGCAAATCGGCCAGCGTGGCTGCTGCCATGCTCAGCGCCGTTCCGGCAACCACGGGCCATTCGCGCCGCCAATGCCTCAAAAGGAAGGTCAGCACGGTGAGCATCGCATTCTTCTTTTTTGCAGATTCAGACATAAATGGATCACTCTCGTGGACAAGCAAACAGACAGATCGGCCCAAGCGTTTTCGGCTCGGACGTAAAAGGTGGATCGACTAAATGGAAAAGCGGGGAATTTTCAAGATGCGCAACGGGAGACAAATCCCGCCGGGCTGCAGCTTCAAAGCGGACAAGACAATGTCAATGACGCTCTGTGCCTGAAAGGTCCACACGCAGTCCGTCGGTCGAGCTGGTGAGTAGAGTGTTCGGTGTCTTCATGTAAGTGGTCCCTTTCCTTTGGCGATGAGCTTCTTCAAAGGATAGCAGACACACGGCAAGCACGATGTGGCGTTGCCGTTTCAACGGGGTGCTTAACCGATTCACTGCCTTGCTGATAAGTCTCGGCCCTCTCTTTCACCCCCAACTTCTAGCCGAACCGCGACTGTTAAGGAGTCGGCAACGCCGCCCTGCTTTGAGGTACTTCATCACTTTCATAGGACGTGCTGTGAGCCGTAACTATCAAGGCGGCCAGCCTGTCGCCGGCAGTGTACCGAGGGAGCGTCATTACCCGTTTCAACGGTACTTAACCGTTTCTGAGGTAGAACACTGCTCCTTAACAGAGCCGCGACCGTCAGGGAGCTTTATCAGCCTTCGAAACACCCGAATTCCGCTTGAAGGCGGCCACATCCCGCGTGCGCAAGGCTTGTTCAAGTGCTGCAATATCGTTGAACGGAACCGCATCCGTAGACGGCATCAACGGACCGAACCGCTCGCGGAAGAAATTTGCGCCGTTCAAAGCCAAGGAGCCGGTGCTCAAGCCATGGAAGGCATGTTCGCAATAATGATGCGAGGCTTACCGGTGGCACAACGAGAAAACTTGATCGCTGCCTCAATGGTTTCGGCCCCCGAATTACAGAAGAAAACGCGCAACAGGCCGTTGCCATCTTGACCGCCGGTGTGCGCTATCAATTTCTCGGCGACCAGCCCCGCCAGCAGAGAACAATCCATACGAACAAGACTCGGTAATTCGGAGGAAAGGACCTGCTCCAGAATGGCGCGAACCTTCGGGTGGTTGCGACCGAGTGCAAAGACGCCCCAACCCGTTAACAAATCGAGATAACGATTTCTACCGTCGTCATAGAGATAGCTGCCTTCGGCGCGGACATAGGTTTTATCGAAGCCAATGGTGCGCAGCATCTTGACAAAGGCGGGGTTGATGTACCGGGAATGAAGTTCCTGGCTTCGGCCACTTTGCGCTTACAACCACTCAAGAAAATTTGGTTCTTTTAGGTAGCCGGCCTCAACGCCCATGAGCATCCATTCCGAAGATCAAGTACTTCCACCCTAGTAGGTGGCTTATAAACAATTATCCAAGGCCGAATGCGAACTGCGAAGATCGAAAAACTTCCGGTAGCCGGCAGCGACCAAGCAAAAATGGGGACTTCCGCAGTGCCCGCAATCAGCCCTCGGTACCAAAATTGCTATTGTAAAGACCGATCCCTTGAGGAAACACATGGCCACAGGCATTTCTCCAGCTTCCGGACAACAGGTCTTCCGCATCTTTATAAGCTACGCTTCCGAAGATTTGGCGATTGCGACAGCGGTTGCGAGCTGCTTCAAGATGGCGCTGCCCGATTTTTTCGCGGAAGTGAACTTTGATAAAGACTTTCTCGATCCTGGGTCGGCCTTCCAGACCCAGCTTGAAGCAAAGCTCCAAGAGACAAACGTTTTGATCATCGTCTATACGGGCACCGAAAAACAGAGCCATTCGTACACAGGATGGGAGGTCGGTTACTTCGATCACATTATGCGGACGAACCCGGCGAGCCGCAAAAAGATTTCTCTTTACTTGTTCGGCCCTCCAGCGACCACGGCTTTCGAACAAGGTATTCCGCTTGGCCTTTCCACCGATCATTTGAAATTGAGCCCGGCTCAGTTCGAGTCCGCCCTCTCCGTATCGCCGGAGGAGCCTTTGTGCAAGGAGATTGAGGAATGGCAGAAAGTGGTCGCGCGCAACATCGAGGACATGGGATTCCCCAGGCAACATAACAAGGTCGAACAAGAGCCCACGAAGTGCGTCCACAATCTTAGGCTGGCGATCTTCCAATACTTGAAAGGCACCATCGAGAGTGTTGTTAAACCGCAAAAGCAGATTACCATTCGCTTGAAGGGTTCCGCTGTGGATCAATCAGCCACTACGCTGCCGCTCGAAGCTGAAATCCGGCCTTTAGGTGCCGATATCCGGCCTCTCGGCGCATTGACTTCGGGCGGCTCTATGAACATATTCGGCCTCTCAGACGAATCGATTACCTGGGGAAAATTCCTCGATCTGACGGCGAGTCATCCATTTGGGGACTCCTGGCGCGATGCCATCACGACGGTCATACTTTCCGCATTCCCAGACCGAGTCGATGTCGATAACAGTCAAGTTATTTTGGCAAACGACGGAAAGACCGGTTATCGAGTAATTCTGACGACCGCCACCAAGTTCTACGACGACTATCGCGAGTACAACATTTATTTTGTCGAAATGCTGCAGCGCAAAGACTACGGCGACCAAGATACGACATATTTACTGAAAGGATTGGAGCTCGCCTGTAGATTTCGTTCGACTTTCCTCGAACCAACCAGTGATTTTCGCGGTGAGAATGTGCTTCTGACGCAATTCGATCGGTTACCCAAAGACGCAAGCCAGCTATTGAGAGAGCTAAACCTTTTGCATAAAGATGCGCAAGAAGCCGGATTGGATAGGCCGGGGACTTGGACTAAATATGTTGCCTTCGAACATCTCAAAACAATCGCCGACGCATATCGACCATGCGAATCCAAGTTACGGGCAATTATTCCGAGGGTGATCGCCGCAAAGGGTCAGCCATCGCTCCTTGAACCTCTTCGTAGCGAGATGTCGGAGGTGCTCACAGACATGGAAAAAGTCGTACGTCCCGAGAACGCGCTGCTCATTCGGGAAATGGTGGCAGAGCTTACAAAGCTTGTCGCGGCTCAAGATAAGGTCAGCGTCCAAGGGCAGCCGCTATCCTGACGGCTAGATTGCGGCCCTGAAATAGCACATTTGGATAGTAGTCAGAAAACGAGCTCATCGGCTCCTATCACCTGCATCGTGTCAGATTTCCGAACAAAGGCGATTACGCGAAGATCGCCGGCTTGCGACTTCGCAGGTAATTCGATCGAAAGCGACTTGGCGAAGGTTGACTCGGCATCGATTTTGCCGAGCTGCTTGATTGAGTAGGCAACCGCAACTTCGCTAAGATCACGGCCAGCGTTCTCGCCGCCCCCGACGTGCGATTCGGCCCGGTTGTGGGCAAGCGCGAGAAAAACAACGGCCTTGTTTGCAGCAGCGTTCGGGCCGGCCGCGATGTCGAGTTTTGCCTTTCCCGGCTCGCGGGTTGCGGTCACATGGACCGGGATGCGCGGACCGTGCAACACCTGTTGAATGGCATCTGCAGCCTTTGGCCAGTTACCTCCGACAAGCGCGGTGGTTCCATCAACGACGAGCTGTGGTGTGTATGCCTCAACGCCCATGCGCAAATCGTAGGCTTTCTGCCGCTCCGTGTAGTAGAGAGAAGCGAACGGGTCAGACCATTGTGGAGTGTTCCAGTAATCTACGTGCTCGCTCAAGACGATCAGGCGCGCGCCGGGTATTGGCTGCTGGCGATCGATCTCGGCGAGCAGCTTATCGGCCGGTGGGCAACTCGAACAGCCGAGCGAAGTAAAGAGTTCAAGGAGAACAGGCGTTTTCTCGGGCGCTGGCGTGTTGAGCTGAGGAAAGAGCGGGAGAGTCAAGGCAGATAAGGTTATTAGTAGTGCTGTTCCGAGCTGGATTCTCACGATAAGAGGGCCCTCTTCTTACAATGCTGGAACGAACGGTCGAAAACAATGACCAGTTTGTGCCAGCCTTGTATAACCACTTTTGATACGCGGCTACAGATTACCAGGTGAAACCACCGGACGGTGGCGGCCACGCACCCAGCAGCTGGCGCAGCAGAACAATGCGGCCGAAGTGATACGCGTTGTGGGCAGCCAGGCTAATGAGTTGCTCTTCAACACTCATCAGTCGCGTAGGTTGCCCGGGGCGGGAGGGGCATCGCACGATAGTAGCCATGCGTTTGGCATCGCCGGCGGCGGACGCGGCTTGTTCTGCACCTTCCAGAAAGCGCCGGCATAGTCGCGGCCACGGTTCAGCGGCGCACTGCGCTTCCGTCGGGAAAGGATCGCTGGCCTTCGCGGGATAAGCTGTTTCGATTCCTGAAATCCAGTCGAGAGTCATTTGTTGCCAGAACGCCAGGTGCCAGAGTTCCTGATAGATCGTGCGCGGTGCGCCCGGCACAGCACGTTGAGCAAGCTCATCGGCTAGAGCCTCGAGGATGTGGGCCGGAGCCGCGTGGGCGCTCTCGGCGCTGAGAGCCTCGGCAAGTTCATTCATGCGAAAAAGGCGAAAAAGGGGTCAGACACCTTTTCCCAGACACCTTTCCCCAGTATCGCCCAAAAGAAATGATATGCTCGGCTGATCGTGCTTCACTTCGCCGTCCGTCCGCACTCCTCCGCGCTGACGCCCTTTGTTGCATTTTTTCACTACAACGAAGGCGAGTTTGCTCCTGTTGTCGAGCGCATACTGCCCAATGGCCAGGCTCACCTGATGATTAATTTGGATGAGGATGAATTTCGGACCTACAGCGGCCCCACTTGCGGAATCATCCATCGCGCCGGCGGTGCCGTTCTAGCGGGCCCCCACGGCCAATGCACAGCCATTGACACCAGGGAACAGCGTCGCTTGATGGCGGTCGAATTCAAGTTGGGCGGAGCCGCCGCTTTCTTGCCTATGCCCATGAGCGAAGTTCTTGATCAGGTCGTTGAACTCAACGATATCTGGGGACACGACGGTCGTCTACTCCGCGAGCGCTTGTGTGAAGCCGCCACGCCGGCAGCCAAGTTCCGCGTACTCGAAGCTTTCCTCATGAAACGTCTCGTCCGCTCCGCCGACCCAGCCATGGCCGCCGCCATTACCCTACTCGAGCGCGGAGTCTCCGTTGCCGAGGCGCGCTCGCGTCTTGGGCTCCTTCCGAAAACCTTCGTGCGGCGCTTTCGCGAGCAGGTTGGCCTAACTCCCAAGCGGCTCTACCGCGTCCGCCGAATGCAACGCATCGTGGGCACTGTATGTCGCCCCGTTGGTGTCGACTGGTGCATGCTTGCGGCCGAGCACGGCTTCACCGATCAGGCTCACTTGATTCACGATTTCCGGGATCTTACTGGCATCACTCCCACCGCCTATTGCCCGTCGTCTCCTCAACGGCGCAATCATGTCCCGCTTTCAGCGCTGTCTCAGTGACGCTTTTTTACAATACAAATCCGCCTCTACTGAGTATCCTGAAGCGGGAGGTTTATTTTGGTAAGGTCGAATCGCTCTGTCCCCACTAGTACTCTTCTGCCGCACGTCCTCTATCCAGACGTTGCCGAGGCCATCGCTTGGTTGACGAAAACCTTCGGGTTTATTGAACACTATCGGTATGGCGAGCCCCTCAGCGGAGCGCAGATGCACCTTGGCGACGCATGGATAATGCTCAAGAGAGCGCAGCCGGACCGCGCAACCCCCGCCCAACTGGGGTATGGAACGCAAAGCCTCACTGTGTTCGTTGAGAATGTAGATGCGCATTTCGAACGATCGAAGTCCGCTGGCGCCCGGATTGTCGAGGATCTGCACGAAACCGTGTATGGCGAGCGTCAGTACGGAGTCGAAGACCTTGCTGGCCACCACTGGCTGTTTTCCTGGCATGCGAGCGACCTGAGTCCCGATCAGTGGGGTGCCGTCGTTGCTCAACCTGCCGCCCAATCCGTGAATCCTCAAATTTCTCCCATGCTCGCCGTCGGCAACGGCAGCGCCGCCATCGAGTTCTACAAATCCGCATTCGGCGCCAAAGTGCATTGGCAACTGGGAGGTGGTGAGGACGTCATCGCCGGACTCTCAGTGGGAGGCGCCGAATTCTTCCTCGCTCCCGAGTCGCCCGATTACGGAACACGGGACCCAGCCGCCGTTGGTTTCACGACAGTGCGAATCGAGCTTTTTGTCGACGACCCCGTCTCCACTCATCGCCGCGCTTTGGCTGCCGGAGCGATAGACCGAAGTCCCGTGACCGAACACAAACACTCTACAACCGGACCACGTCCCATCAGAAAAATGTTGCAGGGCGCCGTCGTCGATCCCTTTGGACATATGTGGCTTATTGGAAAGTTCCTGGAGTAGCGACTCTTGTCTATGCGCAAACCTCCCATCACCGTAATCTTGATCGCGTGCCTCTATTTAGCGGTAGGCGTTATCGGCCTTGTCTTTCATCTCATGGAATTCAAGCCACAGCATCCATTTCAATACGACATCGTCTGGGTCACTCTCGTTCATCTGATAGCGATTGTCGCTGGAGCGTATATGCTCCGCGGCAGCAACTGGGCTCGCTGGCTCGCACTAGCATGGATCGCGTTCCACGTCGTCCTCAGCGCTTTCCACTCATTGTCTGAGTTCGTAATACATGCTCTGCTTTGCGCGGTTCTCGCGTATTTCTTATTTCGCCCCCGTGTGACCCAGTATTTCCGAGCCGCCGCAACACCGGCCGCGTAAGGCAAGGTTATGGCAGCGCCGTATCGCTGCCTGTCAGGCTTACCAACTTGCCTTCCGGCGTCACATAGAACGTGTCTTCAATCCGCACACCGATTTTTTCTTCAGGAATATAAATCCCTGGCTCAATGGTGAAGACCATGCCCTTTTCAATCGGCTTCGAATAATCCCAAGGGTCGTGTACATCAATACCCACCGAGTGGCCAATGCCGTGGATGAAGTATTTACCGATCGGCTCGCCATGCAGATCTTTGCCGTGGGCGTTCATGTAATTGAACGCGATGGTGTCGAGTGAATCGGGATATTTGTGTTTTGGATCGTTGATGCGCGATTTACCGGCAACGAAAGCATCCATGGCCGCCTGTTGTGAACCGCGCACAATATCGTAGATTTCCTGCTGGCGCGGAGTGAATTTGCCCGACACCGGCAGCGTGCGCGTTATATCCGACGCGTACATGCTGCATTCCGCGGCGGCATCAATCACAACAACGTCGCCAGTCTGCATCGTGCCGCTGTCTTCTTCGTAGTGGAGAACGGTGGAGTTCGCGCCGGAACCAACAATCGGAGGATACGATGGGCGGGCGCAGCCTTGTTTCATAATGGCTTCGGTAAAGACCCCCGCCACCGCGCGTTCGGTTGCACCTGCATCTACCGCTTTTCGCAAAGCGCGTTGGGCCACTGCCGAAATCTTGGCTGCTTTCGAGAGGAGTTCCACTTCCGCCGGATCTTTGATGGCGCGCAATTGGCCGATCGGCCCAGAGGTGTCGGCAATGGCAGGCCGGTAATCGCTGCCGAGCGTCGTGGCCACCCACATCACCAGCGCTTGGGCGGCAGGGGAGTCAGGTTGACTCGAAATTTTGGAGAGGATTCCACGGTCTTCCGCGGCAATCTGGCTCAGCAAAGACGACAGCTCCGTCATAGGCCGCACTTCGTCCACATGCGCGAGGGCAGCGGCGTTCGGCGTAGCAGCGTCCAGTTTTACTCCCGTGTAAAGTTCAGTGTGCAGATTGCGGGCGGGGAGAAAAAGAATCTCGCGATAACCACGTGCCGCGATTTTATCTTCGGCTGCTTTCGCGGATTGAATGAAGAGCGCCGCTCCCGGTTCACTCCAGCCCGTCAGGTAATAAAAATCAGAGTCCTGGCGATACGCGACGAGCATCGAGCGCGGTTCGGACGCTGCGAAGAGAACGGCGACGCCGCCTTTGAGTTTTTCGGCCAGATGCACGCGGCGCGCATGATAATCGGGCACAGCGTCGGCTGCATACATGTGCAACGCGGCTAACAGAACGGAGGCGCAGCCGAATCGTCTCATTTTTGGCGCGAATAAGCGCTGGCTTCGATCTCGCCAATGACAGCGGATAGTGGTCGCTGGCTCATCACACAGCCCCTCATCACGAAAACCCGCGTGTCACTCTTGCGCAATGGCAGAGCCAGTTGCAAAAACTTCTCGTGATTCAACTTGTACAAAGCGGTCAGTGCGTAACATTTGGCCTGGACGTTTCCAGCTTGAAAAACTCTTTCGAAATCGGTTTCCGCGGATGGGCGCGCCAGAATCTCCTTGTAGTCTCTTTCCCCTTGCGAAGTCACACCGGCGAAGCCCACCCCTCCGAAAGCAAAGTGGGTCGCGTTCAACAGACTATCGAGAGAGCGATCCTGCGAATCGGCCGCCAATAGGCTCAGAGTCGCGAACAAGAAGCCGGAAATAAGTGCGTGAGTCATTTCCGTGGAGGATCAAGCGGCAGATCGGAGGCTTCAATCGCGCGCCAGCCGCCATCCAGCGATAGCACGTTGTGATAGCCCATCTTTTGGATGTTATCAGTTGCCAGCGCCGACCGGTATCCGCCGCCGCAATAGAGTACCAGCCGCACCCCTTTGTCTGGGAAGGTTGTTTCGATATCACGCTCAATAATGCCTTTGCTCAAATGCATCGCGCCAGCCGCATGCGCCGCGGCGAATTCGTGCTCTTCGCGCACATCGATCAACTGTCCGGCTTCGTCAGCGGCGAGAAGCCGCTTGTACTCGTCGACATCGATTTCGTGGATGCGCTTTTTCGCATCGTTCACGATAGCCAGAAAGCCTTCACTGTGGTGCTTAACCGGAACGCTCATTCGTCACCCACCGTGGTTTGCGTTTGACTCGTCGAAGCATCCTGCACACGCTGAATATTGGCTCCCACGGCAGCGAGCTTTGCTTCGATCTTTTCGTAGCCGCGATCAATGTGATAAACGCGATCAAGCAGTGTTTCACCTTTCGCCACCAACGCGGCGAGCACAAGGGAAGCGCTAGCTCGCAAATCGGAAGCAATGACTTGCGCGCCGGAAAGGCTATCCTCACCGGCCACAATCGCCTGACGGCCTTCGATGCGGATATTTGCGCCCATGCGCGCCAATTCCTGCGTGTGCATGAAGCGATTTTCGAAAATCGTTTCAGTTATGAAGCTGATGCCTTGAGCGGTGGTCATCCAGGCCATGTATTGCGCCTGTAAGTCCGTCGGAAAGCCCGGATACTCTTCCGTGGTGATATCCACGGCCTTGGGACGGCGCAGGCAGCGAATGCGCAGAGTGTCTGGATGCGTGTCGTCAAGTTCTGCGCCGGCTTGCTCCATCTTCATGATCAGAGAGCCAACGTGTTCGGGGACAAGGTTGGTAACCAGCACATCGCCTTGTGATATCGCGCCCGCGAGCAGGAATGTGCCTGCCTCGATGCGGTCGGCAATGATCGTATGCTCTGCGCCGTGCAGTTTCTCCACGCCCTGGACTTTAATGATGGACGTGCCCGCGCCCTCGATTTTCGCGCCCATTTTGATGAGTAAATCGGCCACGTCTTTCACTTCCGGTTCGCGCGCGGCATTGCGAATCACCGTTTGGCCTTTGGCCAGCACCGCAGCCATCAAGACGTCTTCTGTACCCGTAACGGTAATGCGGTCAAAGTGAATATTGCCGCCGCACAAGCCATTTGGCGCTTGCGCTTCCACATAGCCGTGCGATTGTTCAATGGTTGCGCCTAAATGTTCCAGCGCGGAAACATGCATGTTAATAGGACGAGCGCCAATGGCGCAGCCGCCTGGCATGGATACGCGCGCGCGGCCGGTACGCGCCACCAGAGGGCCGAGCACCAGACTCGACGCGCGCATCGTTTTCACCACTTCGTAAGGGGCTTCCGGGCGGTCGAGCGTCTTAGCATGAACCGTCACACTGCCCCCGTCTTGCGTCACCTTGGCGCCGGCATATTCCAGCAAGCTCTGCATCGTGGCAATGTCTTTCACCTGCGGAAGGCGGTGAAGAATAACCGGTTCGTCGGTCAATAAGCACGCTGCCAGAACCGGAAGCGCGGCATTCTTCGATCCGCTCACGGGCAGCTCGCCACTCAACGGAGCGCCACCCTGAATTTTGAATTTATCCATTACTGTTCAGCTCTATTCAGCAAGCGCGGTTCGCAAGCGGCCATGAGCGGCAGAGAGTTGGGCCTCCGCCTCGGCGCGAGTCAGGTTGCGCTTATGCATAACAATGGCAGTGCGGACTGAGCCGGAAGCGCTCAGCAGCCGCGAAGCTTCATCATAAGATACGCCCGTGATCGAGGCGATGATACGGCGCGCGCGATCGACCAATTTTTCGTTAGTGGGTTGCATGTTCACCATCAAGTTGCCGTAAACGTAACCAAGGCGGATCATAGCGCCGGTCGTGAGCATGTTCAAGACCATTTTGGTGGCTGTGCCCGCGCGCATACGCGTTGAGCCAGTGACGATTTCCGGGCCGGGCACAGGTGTGATGGCGATCTCGGAAGCACGGGCGAGTTCAGAATCAGGCGTGCAGCTCAAACCGATGGTCAGCGCGCCCAGAGAACGCGCGTAGGCAATGCCACCCAGAACATAAGGCGTGCGGCCACTGGCGGCAATGCCTACCAGCACATCACCCGCGGCAAAATGGTGTGTTGTTAAATCCTGCTTGCCTTGTTGCGGGTCGTCCTCCGCCTTTTCAATCGGGTGACGCAGCGCACGGTCGCCCCCGGCGATCAGGCCCTGCACCAGATCGGGAGGTGCATTGAAAGTAGGCGGACACTCCGATGCGTCCAACACGCCCAAACGGCCCGAAGTGCCTGCGCCGGCAAAGAAGAGATGACCGCCG